>JAKONL010000264.1 GCA_022701965.1 Burkholderiaceae bacterium
CAGCGGCCAGATCGCGATCACCTACGTCAAGGGCCGGCCGGCCGACGGGACGTCGATCCTGCAGACGCCGACGTCGATGCTCACCATCTATCCGCACATCTACAGGAAGCTGCCCTACGACTTCGCCACCGACCTCACGCCGGTCTCGCTGGGCTGCTCGTTCGACTTCGGCTTCGCGGTCGGGCCGGCGGTGCCGGCGAGCGTGCGGACGGTGCCGGACTTCCTGGCCTGGGCCAAGGCCAACCCGATGGGGGCGAACTTCGGCTCGCCGGCCGCCGGGTCGACGCCGCATTTCATCGGCGCGCTCCTCGGCAAGGGTGGCGACGTTGACCTCAAGCACGCCGCCTACCGCGGCACGCAGCCGGCGATGCTCGACCTGCTGGGCGGCAACATCTCGGCCGTCTCCGGCCCGATCGGCGACATCAACCAGCACATGGCCAGCGGCAAGGTGCGCCTGCTGGGCGTGTCCGGCGCCAGGCGCAGCCGCTTCGCGCCCGACGTGCCGACCTTCGGCGAGCAGGGCATCCCGGACATGGCGCACAGCGAGTGGTTCGCCTTCTTCCTGCCGGCCAGGGCGGCGCCCGAACTGGTGGCACGACTGAACGCGTCGATGCGCGTCGCGCTGGCCTCCAAGGACGTGGTCGACGGCCTGAGCACCTTCGGGCTGGAGGCGATGGCGTCGTCCCCCGAGGAACTCATGGCGCTGCTCCAGCGCGACACCGCCAAGTGGGGCCCGATCGTGAAGAAGGTCGGCTTCACGGCCGAAGCCTGAGAAGCCGGTCGCGTCTCAGTCGCCCAGCACCACCGGCACGCGGGGCGCGACGGCGCACATCAGCTCGTAGCCGACCGTGCCCGCCGCGCGGGCGACCTCGTCGACCGGCAGGGGCGCGCGCTCCTTCGGCCCGCGGGTCGCGTGGCCCCACAGCGTGACCTCGCTGCCGATGCCCGCGCCCGGCACCGGCGTCAGGTCGACGGTGATCATGTCCATGCTCACGCGGCCGACCATGCGTGTGCGCACGCCGTCCACCAGCACGGGCGTCCCGGTGGGCGCATGGCGCGGATAGCCGTCCGCGTAGCCGACGGCGGCCACGCCGATGGTCATCGGCACCTCGGCCACGAAGCTGGAACCGTAGCCGACCGTGGCGCCGGGCTGCAGCGCCTGCACGCCGATCAGCCTGGTCGCGAGCGTCATGCCCGGCCGGACCTGCCAGTGCGCGCCGTCGTTCTCGGGAAAGTCGGGCGCGCTGCCGTAGAGCACGATGCCCGGCCGCACCCAGTCGGCACGGGTCTGCGTGGCATGGCGCAGCACGGCCGCGCTGTTGGCGACGGAGCGCTCGCCGGGCAGGTCCCCGGTGATGCGCTCGAAGGTGTCGAAGGCCTCGCCGATGCCGCGCGGCCCGTCGGCGTCGCTGAAATGCGTCATGAGCGAGATCTCGTCGACCTGCGGCAGCGCATTCAGGCGCGTCCAGGCGGCGCGGAAGCGCTCGGGCGCGAAGCCCAGGCGGTTCATGCCCGAATTCATCTTGAGGAACACGCGCTGGGGCACCTGCGTCTTGTGCGCGGCCAGCATGTCGATCTGCGCGTCGCAGTGCACCGCGTGCCAGAGATCCAGGCGCGAGCAGAGCTCCAGGTCGCGCGCCTCGAACACGCCTTCGAGCAGCAGGATCGGGCCGCGCCAGCCCAGCGCCCTGACCCGCTCGGCCTCGGCCAAGTCGAGCAGCGCGAAGCCGTCGGCCGCGCGGAAGCTGTCGAACACGCGCTCGATGCCGTGGCCGTAGGCGTTGGCCTTGACCACCGCCCACACACGTGCATCGAGCGCCGAGCGCCGCACGCGCTCGAGGTTGTGGCGCAGCGCGCCGGCATGGACGGTGGCGAGGATGGGGCGTGGCACGGAACCTTGACCTTTCGTGGCAAGCTGCCGAATTAACCAATGGCAGCAGCGGGATTAGCCGGTCATTTTGACATTTGACCCCATGCTATAACCGCGAACCTCCCTTGCCGCATCCCCCCAATTCGCCAGCCCACTGGCAGCCAGCCCATCGATGAAGCGCGGTTTCTACACCATCATGTCGGCCCAGTTCTTCTCGTCGCTGGCCGACAACGCGCTCTTCGTCGCCGCCGTCGAACTGATGCGGGCCTCCGGCGCCCCCGAATGGCAGCGTGCGGCACTGGTGCCGATCTTCACGCTCTTCTACGTCGCGCTCGCGCCGCTGGTGGGCGCCTTCGCCGACGCCTTCCCCAAGGGCCAGGTGATGTTCATCAGCAACTTCATCAAGGTGGTCGGCTGCCTGATGATGCTGTTCGGCTCGCATCCGCTCCTGGCCTACGCCATCGTCGGACTCGGGGCCGCGGCCTATTCGCCGGCCAAGTACGGCATCCTCACCGAGCTGCTGCCGTCGTCGCAGCTGGTCAAGGCCAACGGCTGGATCGAGGGACTGACGATCGCGTCGATCATCCTGGGCATCGTGCTCGGCGGACAGCTGGTCGGCCATGCGATCTCGAGCAAGCTGCTGGCGCTCGATTTTCCGGTGCTCGACACCGGCATCGACACGCCGCCCGAAGCCGCGATCGCGATGCTGATCTTCGTCTACGCTCTTGCGGCCTGGTTCAACACGCGCATCCCGCACACCGGCGTCGAGATGCGGCCGCTGCGCTCCGATCCCGAGCACGGCATCGTGCGCAACGTCTTCGCGCTGCTGCCGGATTTCTGGCACTGCAACTCGCGACTGTGGCGCGACAAGCTCGGGCAGATCTCGCTGGCGACCACCACCCTCTTCTGGGGTGCGGGCGGCAACCTGAAGTACATCGTGCTGGCCTGGGCCTCGCTCGCGCTCGGCTACAACACGGCGCAGGCCTCGTCGCTGACCGGCGTGGTCGCGATCGGCACGGCCGTCGGCGCGGTGGTGGCGTCGATGAAGATGCGCCTGGACATGGCGACGCGGGTGATCCCGCTGGGCATCGGCATGGGCCTCCTGGTGATCGGCATGAATTTCATCGGCAACATCTGGCTGGCGGTGCCGTTCCTGATCGTCCTGGGTGCGTTCGGCGGCTTTCTCGTGGTGCCGATGAACGCGCTGCTGCAGCATCGCGGCCACAACCTGATGGGCGCGGGCCGCTCGATCGCCGTGCAGAACTTCAACGAGCAGTCCTGCATCCTGGTGCTGGGCGCGTTCTACAGCGCCTGCACCGGCCTGGGCCTGTCGGCCTATACGGCGATCACCGCGTTCGGCATCGTGGTGGCGGGCTTCATGTACGTGATCAAGCGCTGGCACGAAAGCAACCTCAAGCGTCATCCGGAGGAAGTCGCGCACCTGCTGGCGATCGCACGCAGCGACAAGCACCACTGACATGACCAGCGCCTACGACTTCGAAGCCACGCGCATCGACGGCCGACCGGTATCGCTCGACACCTTCCGCGGTAAGGTGCTGCTGATCGTGAACACGGCCAGCCAGTGCGGCTTCACGCCCCAATTCGCGGGACTGCAGGAACTCCACGAGCGCTATGCCGCGCAGGGCCTGGTCGTCCTGGGCTTTCCGTCGAACCAGTTCGGCGCGCAGGACCCGGGAAGCAACGACCAGATCGGCGCCTTCTGCGCGAAGAACTACGGCGTTGACTTTCCGA
>JAKONL010000270.1 GCA_022701965.1 Burkholderiaceae bacterium
GGCCGGCGACGGGCCGAAGCGGTAGTCCATGCCGGCGTCCGTACCGAAGGTCGCCGCCACGGCCGCGTACTTCGCCGGATCCACGGCGCCGTTCGTCAGGATCAGCGCGTCCTGCGGACCGGCGGCGTTCAGCGTCTTCGGCTTGCCGTTCCTGATGACGATGCAGGTCCGCGGCGCGGCGCCGACGTTGCCGAAGATCGCCGTGCCGCAGGCGAAGGTGCCGGCCGGGACCAGCGACTTGTTGTAGTGGCCCTTCGATCCGAATGCCACCCAGCTCGCCTCGGTCAGCGTGAAATCGCCGCCCTCGTCGGCGACCTTGGTGCTGTTGTTGCCGGCCTCCACCACCTTGCAGCCCTTCGTGGCACGCGGCTCCGGATCGCCGAAGAAGTCGTCGCCGCAGTGGTACTTGCCCGGTGCAAGGTCCTTCTCGTTGTACGGGCCGTCGTCGTCGCCGTAGAACACCTTCGTGGGCTGCGTGAGGGTGAAGTCGCCACGGAACGCGATCTGGTTGCGCACCGCGGCGACCGGTGGGGATGGCGTCTGCGGCGCAGGCACCATGCTGTCCGGACCGACCGGGACGGCGCCGCCTTTCGTCAGCCTTTCCTTCCCGGGCGCGACCCGCGGCCCCGCAGGGTCGGCTGCGACCGCCGCGGACGCGAGCGCGACGGATGCGACGAGGGCAAGGAGTCTTTTCATGGGAGCCTCGAGAGTGGAAGGTCGATCGTGGGCAACGGTCCACCGTCCGAAGCGGTGACCGTCGTGCCATTCGGGCATCATGCCGATGCTGTCAGCCCGAACCGATCGCGCAAAGGAAAAAGCCCGGAAACATTGCTGTTTCCGGGCTATCCGTTTGGTGCGGCTGGCAGGAATTGAACCCACGACCCCTTGGTTCGTAGCCAAGTACTCTATCCAACTGAGCTACAGCCGCTGAGCTTTCAAGTATAGCACCGGTTTCCGGCACGATTTCGGACCCTGCCCAGAAAAATGCGCTGGGCCAGAATGAGTCATACCCATGACCTCCTCCAAAGCCACCCACCTCGAACTCGATCTCACGTCGGACCTGCAGAAGTGGCGCGCCTTCCTCGCCATCGCGGAGCTCGGCAGCCTGACGCGCGCGGCGCTGTTCCTCGACAGCAACCAGTCGCTGCTCAGCCGCCATCTCAACGCGCTCGAACGCGAGTGCAACGCGCGGCTCTTCAACCGCACCGGGCGCGGCGTGACGCTGTCGGATTTCGGCCAGCGCATCTTTCCGCACGTGAAGGCCCTGCTCGCCGACGCCGAGCAACTCGCGCTCGAGATCCGAGGCGAGGCGCACGAGCCGGCCGGCCGCGTCACGATCGGTTCGCTGCCGTCGATCACCAATCCGATCGTCGGGCGCCTGTTCAACCGTCTGCGCGCCGAGCATCCCGGCATCCAGCTGAAGATCCTGGAGGGGTCGAGCGGACAGGTCGAGGAGTGGCTGGCGGACGCGCGCGTCGACATCGCCATCCTCTACCGCTACGGCCACTCGCTGCCCGACCAGGAGCAGGCGCTCGCCACGGTCGACAGCTACCTGATCGGCGCGGCCGGCGACCGGCTCACCGCCGCACCCGAAGTGCCTTTCGCCGCGCTGCACGAGCTGCCGTTCATCCTTCCCGGCGCGCCGAACGGGCTTCGCACCTCGCTCGACGCGCTGGCCCGGCACGAACGCATCACGCTCCTGCCGGCCATCGAGGCCGATTCGCTGCCGCTGATGCGCTCCACCGTGGCCGAGGCGCGGCTCTACACGGTGCTGCCGATCCACGCGGTCTGGACCGAGGTGCAGGAGGGCAAGCTGCAGGCCGCGAGGATCGTCTCGCCGACGCTGCAGCGGATCGTCTCGATGGCGATGGCGCGCAGCAAGGGGCCGGCCAAGGCCGTGACGGCCGTGGCCGCGGCGATCGTCTCGATCGTCGAGGCCAGCGCGCGCAGCGGCATGTGGAAGTCCGGCGGCCCGGCCGCCTGAACGCGCGGGCGTTGCGGCGACCGGCATAGCAGGGTTGCGCCGGCGCGCACCGTCGGCGCGCGGGCCCTGTCCTATGCTCGTCGGCAAGGCGCGGCCGCCGAGGGCTTCCGCGAGATCGCGCCGTGCCGGAGACACCCCATGCCCCCACGCCCCGCCGAATCCGCACCGCCGCGATCCGCGCCGAACGCCGGCACCGCCGCCGCCCCCGGCCTTGTCGCCCGCGCCGCCCGCGCCGCGCTGCTCGGCGGCGCGCTGGCGGTCCTGCTGGCGGCCTGCGCCGGCCACCCGACGGACGCCGCGATGCACCGGCGCCTCACGATCGACGACGGCGCGGCGTCGCGCATCGACGTCATCGTCGACGGCGATCGCGGGCCCGCGGTGGTGCTGCTGCCTTCTTCACTGCGCGATTCCGAGGACTACGACGACCTCGCCCGACGCATCGCCGCCGCGGGCTTCAAGGTGCTGCGTCCGCAGCCGCGCGGCATGGGCGCGTCGGACGGCCCGACCTCGAACCTCACGCTGCATGCGCTGGCGACCGACGTCGCGACCACCATCGACCGGCTCGGCGACGGGCGCGCGGTGATCGTCGGCCATGCGTTCGGGCACTTCGTCGCCCGCGTCGCCGACCTCGATCATCCGCAGCGCGTGCGCGGCATCGTGATCGCGGCGGCCGCGGCGCGCGTGTATCCGCCGGGCGTCGCGCAGTCGCTCGCCGTCGCTTCCGATCCGGCGCAGCCGCGCGAGGAGCGCCTGCGCGGCCTGCGGCACGCGTTCTTCGCACCGGGCAACGATCCGACGCCGTGGCTCGACGGCTGGCATCCCGAACTGCGCGAGGCCTATCGCGCCGCGGGGGCCGTGCCGCCGAAGGACGCGTGGTGGCCCGTGAGCCATGCGCCGATCCTCGACCTGCAGGGCGCGGCCGATCCGTGGCGCCCGGCCGCCACGCGCGACGAGCTCAAGGACGTGCTCGGCGACCAGGTGACCGTGCAGGTCGTGCCGGACGCCAGCCATGCGCTGATCCCCGAACAGCCCGCCGCCGTGGCCGCGGCCATCGTCGGTTGGATCCGCACCCTGCCCCGCTGAACCCTCCACAGAAAGCGTCCATGCCCCGCATCACCCTCCCGCCTCCCGAAACCATGGACGCCGCGCAGCGCGCGGTGTACGACAGGATCGTCTCCGGCCCGCGCGGCAAGATCCAGGGACCGCTGCGCGCCGCGCTGCACAACCCCGAGCTGGCCGACAAGTGGCAGGCGCTCGGCGCGCTGCTGCGCTACGGCACGCTGCTGCCGCCCCGGCTCTCGGAGCTCGCGATCCTCGTCACCGGCCGCGCCTGCAGCTCGCCCTTCGAGTGGTACGCCCACCGGCTCGAGGCGGAGAAGGCCGGCATCGAGCCACCGATCATCGAGGCCGTCCTCGCGCAGACGACGCCCCCCGGTCTCGCCGAGGACGACGCGGCCGTCTACCACTACACGGTCGAACTCAATCGCGACAACTCGGTTTCCGACGCGACCTACGCCACGGCGCTCGCGCGCTTCGGCGAGCGCGCGGTGATGGAGCTGACCGCGCTCGTGGGCTACTACACGATGGTCGCGATGACGCTGAACTGCCACGAGATCCCGCTGCCCGAGGGCGTCGCACCGGCGTTTCCGCTGCCCCAGCACGCGGGGGCGAAATGAGTCCGCCCGACGCGCAGGGCTGGGACTGCCACGCCCACGTCTTCGGCCCCTACGAACGCTTCCCGCTCGCCGCCGAACGCAGCTACACCCCGCCCGAGGCGGTCGAAGCCGACCACGCCGCCCTGCTCGCACGACTCGGCCTCGCCCACGGCGTGCTGGTGCATCCGAGCGCCTACGGCGACGACCATTCGCTGCTGCTGCACGCGCTCGCGTCGAACGAGGCGCTGCGCGGCGTGGTCGTCGTGCGCCCCGACAGCCCGCTGCTCGCGGCCGAGGGCGGACTCGCCGGCCTGCGCGGGCGCGGCGTGCGCGCGGCGCGCTTCAGCCACCGCGCCGGCGCCGGCACGAACTTCTCCGGCAGCGCGTCCTTCGACGATCTCCGCGCCCTCGCGCCGGCGCTGGCCGACGCCGGCCTGCACGCCGAGCTCTGGACCGACTGCCAGACGCTGCCCGCCATCGCGCAGGAGCTGCGGCACTTCCCGTTCCCGGTGGTGATCGACCACATGGGCGTGTTCGACGTCGATGCGGGTATCGACGAACCGGGCTTCCGCATGCTGCTCGACCTGCTCGCGTCGGGCAAGGTCTGGGTCAAGCTCTGCGCCTACCGCAACCTGCTGAAGACGCCCGACCCGGAGCTCGGCCGGGCATTCCAGCGGAAGCTGATCGACGCCAATCCCGAGCAATTGGTGTGGGGCAGCGACTGGCCGCACCTGAACGTGAAGCCCGCGCCCGATGCCGCGCAGCTGCTGCGGATGTTCAGGGACTGGACCGGCGACGCCCGGCTCGAGCGGCAGATCCTGGAGACCAATCCCGAACGGCTCTATCGCTGAATCCCCTCGCGGAGTCCCCCATGCCCAAGACACGAATCCGCCTCCGTGCGGCCGGCACCGTGCTCACGCTGGCGCTCGGCGCGTGCAACGGCGTCGGCCCCGCGCCGTCGGCGGTGGCGGTAGCGCCGCTGCACGTCGACGCCGCCGACGCCCGCTGCGCCGCGCTCGCCGCGGTCGAGCCGTCCGGCCTCGGCGCGTCGATGCCGCAGCGCACGCAGATCGTCTCCGCCGTCTTTCGCGCGGCGTCGGATGCCCTGCCCGCGCACTGCCAGGTCGATGGCCGGATCGATGCCCGCACCGGCGTCGACGGCCGGCCCTATGCGATCGGGTTCAGGCTCCGGCTGCCGCAGGACTGGAACCGCCGTTTCTTCATGGGCGGCGGCGGCGGCACCAACGGCGTCCTGATCGATCCGGTGGCGCAACTCGGGCAGGGCTACGCGACGGTCGGGACCGATTCGGGCCACGACAACGTCCGCCACGACGACCCCCGCGCCGGCGGCACGGCCAGCTTCGGCGTCGATCCGCAGGCCCGCATCGACTTCGCCTACGCGTCCTACGACCAGGTCACGCGGGCCGCCAAGGCGCTGACGCGGCACTACTTCGGCCAGGCGCCGGCCCATGCGTATTTCCAGGGCTGCTCCGAGGGCGGCCGCGAGGCGCTGCTGATGTCGCAGCGCTTTCCGGAACATTACGACGGCATCGTCGCGGGCGACCCGACGCTGCACCTGCCGCTCGGGCCGCTGGCCGGCATCCACACGACGCAACTGTTCGCCGGCCTCGCGCGGCGCGCGGGCCATGCGTTGCCCGACGGGCAGCCGGCGATCGGCATGAGCTTCAGCGATCCGGACCTCCAGCTGGTGCGCGAGGCGGTGCTGAAGGCCTGCGACGCGCTCGACGGACTCGCCGACGGCATCGTCGACAACCTGCCCGCCTGCACGGCGCCGCGCGTGCACGCGCAGCTGGCCACGGCGCAGTGCAGCGGCGCCAAGTCGGCGAGCTGCCTGAGCGCCGACCAGATCGCGACGCTCGAAACCGCCTATGCGGGGGCGAGGAACTCGAAGGGCGAATCGCTCTACGCCGACTGGCCCTGGGACCCGGGCATGGGCGGCCGGTCCGCGAAGGACGGCGGCCACAACCCCTCGTGGCGCTCGTGGTGGCTCGGCTCGGCCAGCGCCACGGCGAACAACGCCACCAAGCTGAACTACGTCGCCGCGATATCGGTGCTCTACACCTCTGCACCCAAGCTTCCCTTCGCAGCCGCCGACGCGCTGCCGTTCTCGCTCGCCTACGACTTCGACCGCGACGTCGCGAAGATCCACGACACCTCCGCGCCCGGCGCCGTACCGTTCTACGCGCAGTCCGCGGCGTCGATGTACTTCACCGACGCGACCGACCTCTCCGCGTTCCAGAAGCGCGGCGGCAAGCTCATGGTCTATCACGGCGCCGCCGATTCTTCGGTGTCGCTCAACGACACCCTGCACTGGTACGACGGTGTCGCGAGGCGGATGGGAGCGGGCACGCAGGACTTCGCGCGGATGTTCGTCGT
The DNA here is from genome assembly GCA_022701965.1 of Burkholderiaceae bacterium. Next base: position 6,037 of record JAKONL010000270.1, read on the forward strand.
GCCCGGCATGAACCACTGCCGCGGCGGTCCGGCGACCGACAGCTTCGACATGCTGCCGCAGCTGGTCGAGTGGGTCGAAGCCGGCAAGCCGCCGGAGCGCGTGGTCGCCCGAGCCAGCAACCCCGGCTACTTCGGCGTCGCGTCGCGCAGCCGGCCGCTGTGCCCCTTCCCGAAGCAGTCGCGCTACCGCGGCACGGGCGACATCGACGACGCCGCGAGCTTCCGCTGCGAGTGAGGCGGAAGCGGGCCGCCGAAAACGGCCCGGCGCGGCCGGCCGGCCGGTCAGTCCAGCTTAGCGCCGGACTTCTTCACCACGTCGGCCCACTTGCGGCGCTCGTCGCGCACGAACTGAGCGGTCTGCGGCGCGCTCATGGCGGTCGGCACCAGGCCCTGCGCGGCGAACTGAGACAGCACGAGCGGGTCGGTGAGCGCCGCGTTGAGCGCCCGGTTCAGCCTCGCGACGACCGCCTCGGGCGTGCCGGCGGGCGCGACCATCACGTTCCAGATGTCGGCCTCGTAGCCCTTCACGCCGGCCTCGGCGACCGTCGGCACGTCGGGCAGCTGCGCGAAGCGCCTGGCGCTGGTCACGGCGAGCAGGCGCAGGTTGCTGCTCCTGGCCTGCGCCACCGCGCCGGAGCCGGTCAGCACGCCGATGTCGATCTGCCCGCCCATCACGTCGGTGATCAGCGGCACGTCGCCGCGATAGGGGATGTGCACGACCGCGATCCCGGTCAGGCTCTTGAGATATTCGAAGGCCAGGTGCCCCGGCGAACCGCTGCCGGAGGTGCCGTACGACAGCTTGCCCGGCTGGGCCTTGGCCATGGCGATCAGGTCGGCGAGATTCTTCACCTTGAGTTCCGACTTGACCGCGATCGCCAGGCCGAGCGACCCCATGTGGCCGACCGCGACCAGGTCCTTCTCGGCGTCGTAGGGCAGCTTGCGCCCGAGCAGCTCGAGCGTGACCATCGCGCCGACGCCGCCCACGCCCAGCGCATAGCCGTCCGGCGCCGACTTCGCAACCAGGTCCATGCCGAGCGCGCCTGCCGCGCCGGCGCGGTTGTCGACCACGAAGGGCTGGCCGAGCGCCTTGCCCATCGACTGGCCGAGCACGCGGCCGGCGACGTCGGTCGAGCCGCCGGGCGGGAACGGCACGACGAGCTTCACGGCGCGGGCCGGGTACTCCTGCGCCCAGGACGGCAGGGCCGACAGCGCGGCCGCGCCGCCGACGGCCGCGAGCCAACGGCGCCGGGTGGAAACGAACGACGGCGCTGCGGCATGGAAGAAATCGGACATGAGGGTCTCCTTGATCTGTGTGTGTGTGCGTTCAGCCCGGCAGGCCGAGGACCGCCTTGGCGAGGATGTTTCGCTGGATCTCGTTGCTGCCCGCGAAGATCTTGGCGCCGAGCGCGTTGAAAAGCGGCGCCACCACGTGCAGGTCGATCTCGTCGGTGGCGCAGTGGTCGCGCAGGCCGCCGTAGTCGCCGGCCGACTCGATCAGCAGCAGCGCGAGCCGCTCGTAGGTTTCGGTCGACCAGATCTTCAGCATCGAGATCGACGCCGGGATCGGCTCGCCGCGCTTGGCGATCTGCGCGAAGCCGGCATACGCCGCGCCGAGGTCGGCGGTGTCGAGCGCCAGCTCGACGTAGCGCGCGACGAAGGCCGGGTCGTCGAACAGGCCCTGCTGGCGCGCGAGCTTCTCGACCTGGTGCAGCGTGTGCTGCGAGTGCTTGGGGCTGCCGGTGAAGAGCCGCTCGAAGCCGAGCAGCGCCTTGGCCACCGTCCAGCCCTGGTTGAGCTCGCCGACCAGGTTGTCGCGCGGCACGCGCACGTCGTCGAAGAACACCTCGCAGAACTCGCGCTCGCCGGCGATGTTGCGGATCGGCCGCACGGTGATGCCCGGCGTCTTCAGGTCGACCAGCAGGAAGCTGATGCCGGCCTGCTTCTTGACGGTCCGGTCGGTGCGCACCAGCATGAACATGTGTGTGCCGTCGGCGCCCCAGGTGGTCCAGGTCTTCTGGCCGTTGACGACGAAGTCGTCGCCGTCGATCACCGCCTCGGTGCGCACCGAGGCGAGATCGGAGCCGGCGTTCGGCTCCGAGTAGCCCTGCGTCCAGACGTGCTCGCCGGCGAGCACCTTCGGCAGGAAGCGCGCGCGCTGCGCCTCGGTGCCGAAGCGCATCAGGATCGGGCCGATCATCACCAGGCCCTGGTCGGGCGCGCGCGCCACGCCCCAGGCCTCGGTCTCCTCGATGTACGCGATCAGCTTGTCGGCCGGCAGCCCGAGGCCGCCGTGCTCGCGCGGCCAGGCCGGCGCGAGCCAGCCCAGGCGCGAGAGCGTCATGTACCAGTCCTTCGACTCCGCCCAGCTCTGGCGGTAGGGCATGTAGCGGCGCGCCTCGGGATAGTGGCGGGCGAACAGGGCGCGCACCATGCGGCGGAATTCCGGCTCCGGCATGCGGTCCCAGTCGGCGTCGGTCGGGAAGCCGTCGAAGGTCTTCGCGTCCCCGGCATCGATGGGCGCGGCCGGCGCGGCGCCCGGCATCAGCGCGGCGTAGCGGCGACGGTGCGCGGCGGCATTGCCCCAGCGGCTGGCCAGCGTCATCGCGCGCTTGAAGTACAGGCCGATGTCGTACTCGTTGGTGGTGCCGATGGCGCCGTGCAGCTGGATCGCCATCCGCGTCATCTCCAGCGCCGCATGGGCGCTGCGCGCCTTGATGCGGCTCGCAGTCGCGGCGAGGTTCTCGCCGGTCAGCGCCGCGATGCCTTCGCGCAGGCACGCGGTCGCGAGCTCGACCTGGATCAGGCCGTCGACCAGCCGGTGCTGCAGCGCCTGGAAGCTGCCGATCGGCTTGCCGAACTGCTCGCGCGTGCAGAGGTACTGCTGCGTGAGTTCGAGCGCGCGGCGTGCGATGCCCACGAGTTCGGCGCCCTGCGCGATGCGCGCGAGGTCGTTGGCGGCCCGCAGTGCGGACTGGACCGCGTCGCCCCGGGCGAGCAGCCGGCCTTCGGCACGATCGAGATCGAGCGTCGCGACGACCCCGCCGTCGACGCCGTGATCGTCGGTGCGCTGCAGTCCGGCCGCGTCGGCCGCAATCCACACCAGCGCCGGTTCGCCCGCCAGCGTCACGAAGACGATCCAGCCGTCCGCGCCCGCACCCGGGCGCACGAAGCGCTTGCGGCCCTCGACGGCGACCGTTTCGCCGTCGCACGACGCCCGCGTCTGCAGCGAGCGCGCATCGGCATCGATCTCGCCGCTCCGCTCCTGCCAGGCCACGCCGGCCACGACCGAACCGCCCTGGATGTGGGCGAGCAGTTCGTCGCGCAGGGGGCCTTGCGGCAGCCGCCCCAGCAACGCCAGGGGGTGGAAGCCCGCATCGACGAACGGCTCGGGCAGCAGGTGGCGACCCGCCTCCTCCGCGATCGCCGCGACCTCGGCGATGCCGAGCCCGAGGCCGCCCGCGTCCTCCGGCACCGCGATGGAGAACCAGCCCAGTTCGGCGATCTGCGCCCAGGTGGCCCGGTCGAAGCCGCCGCCCGCGTCCTCCAGCGCACGCACGCGCTGGCGCTGGTCCGTCGCGCCGAGGAAGCCGGTCGCGCTGTCGCGGAACATCGCGATCGATTCGTCGACTTCGCTCATCCGATCACCTTCTGGCGGCCGAGTTCGTCGATGCGCGCGTCGTCCATGCCCAGCACGTCGCGCAGCACTTCGTGCGTGTGCTGGCCGAGCATCGGCGGCGGCCGCTGGTAGGTCACCGGCGTGGCGGAGAACTGCACCGGGTTGGCGACCTGCGGCAGGTTCCCGGCCGTCGGATGCGCCATGTGCGTGAGCACGCCGCGGTGCCGGATCTGCGGGTCGGCGAAGACCTCGGCGAAGCCGTTGATCGGCCCGCTCGGCACGCCCGCGGCGTCGAACGCCGCATGCCAGTGGCCGACGCTCTGCGTCGCCAGCACGGCCTCGATCATCGGCACCAGCGTCGTGCGGTGCTTCGCGCGCAGCGGGTTGGTCGCGAAGCGTTCGTCACCCGACCATTGCGGCTCGCCGAGCACCTTGCAGAACTGGACGAACTGGCTGTCGTTGCCGACCGCCACGACGATCTGGCCGTCGCTGCAGTCGAAGGACTGCCACGGGCAGGTGATGGGCGATGCCGTGCCCAGCCGCGGCGGCTGCTGCCCCGAGACGAGGTACATCATCGCGACGTGCGAGATCGCCGCGACCTGCGCGTCGAGCAGCGCCAGGTCGATGTACTGGCCCTCGTGCGAGACCATGTCGCGGTGGCGCAGCGCGGCGAGGATCGCGCTCGCCGCGTAGAACCCGGCCGTGATGTCGCCGACCGAGAAGCCCACGCGCATCGGACCGCCGCCGGGCTCGTCGTCGGCCGCGCCGGTGATGCTCATCAGCCCGCTCATCGACTGGAACAGCGGGTCGTAGCCGGGCAGGTGGCTGTACGGACCGCTCTGGCCGAAGCCGCTGATCGAGCAGTAGACCAGCCGCGGATTGATCTCGCGCAGCGACGCGTAGTCGAGCCCGTAGCGCGCCAGGTCGCCGGCCTTGAAGTTCTCGATCACGATGTCGCTCTGCGCCGCGAGTTCGCGCACCAGCGCCTGCCCGCCCGGCTGCGAGATGTCGATCGTGACCGAGCGCTTGCCGCGGTTCATCGAGAGGAAGGACGAGCTCTCGCGCGTCTCGTTGCCGTCCGCATCCCTGGCGAAGACGCCCTGGTGGCGCACGTCGTCGCCGCGCCCGGGACGTTCGACCTTGATCACGTCGGCGCCGAAATCCGCCAGCATCTGCGCGGCCCAGGGACCGGAAAACACGCGGCTCAAGTCGAGCACGCGAACGCCTGTGAGGCTGCCCATGTCTGTCTCCTTTTTCGTTGTCGATCCGCGGCGGCGCCGCGACGTTCAGCTTTTCAGCGGTACCGGCGCGCCGCCGTCCAGCCACAGCGCGATGTTGCGCACCACGCCGGCATAGAACGCGGCCATGTTGTCCCGCGTGACGTAGCCCAGGTGCGGCGACAGCACGACGTTGGGCAACGCGCACAGCGCATGGCCGGCCGGCACCGGCTCCTGCCAGAACACGTCGAGGCCGGCACCGCCGATGCGGCGCGCGGCGAGCGCATCGAGCAGCGCCGCCTCGTCCACCAGCGCGGCGCGCGCGGTATTGACCAGGTACGCCCCGGGCTTCATGAGCGCGAGCTCGGCCGCGCCCACGACGCCCCGGGTCGAGGGCGCGAGCACCAGGTGCAGCGACACCGCGTCGGCCTGCGAGAACAGCCCGGCCTTGTCGACGCGGCGCGCGCCGGCCGCCTCGGCGCGCTCGTCGGTGAGGTTCGGGCTCCACGCCACGACCTGCATTCCGAAGGCGTTGCCGATGCGCGCCATCTGCTGCCCGATGTGGCCGAGCCCGACCAGCCCGAGCGTGCGGCCGCTCAGCACCTCGGCCATCTCGGGCTGCCATTCGCCCCGGCACAGCGCGACATGCGACGCCACGGTCTTCTTGTGCAGCGCGAGCAGCAGCGCCCAGGCGGTCTCCGCCGTACCCGCGAGCCCGGTGCGTGCGCCCGGCGCACCGCAGACGTCGATGCCGAGCCGGGCGCAGGCCGCGAGGTCGATCGCCGCGTTGCGCAGGCCGGTGGTCGCGATCAGCCGCAGCCGGGGCAGGCGTTCGAGCAGCGCCGCGCCGAAGGCCGTGCGCTCGCGCATCGCGACGACGACGTCGAAGCCGGCGAGCCGTGCGGCCAGCTCGTCCTCGCTCCGGGCCGCGTGCGCGAACGCCTCGACCTCGGTGCCGGCCGGCAGGCCGGACCAGTCGGCGATCTGCAGGGCCTCGTGCGTGTAGTCGTCGAGGACGGCGACGCGCGCCGCCACCGGGCGATCGGAACGAAGCGCCTCAGCCATCCGTCGGCTCGGTGGCCTGGAACGAGGGCCGTCGGCGCAGCGTCTCGAACCAGCGCGCGAGGCGCGGGGCGACGGCGCGCCAGCCCAGCGCGTCGAAGCGGTAGTCGAGGTAGCCGAGCGCGCAGCCGAGCGTCAGGTGGCCGATGGAGAACGGCGCATCCTCGAGCGCCGCGGCCTCGCCGTCGAGCAGCGTCAGCACGGCGCGCGTCTTCAGCTCGAACGCGTCGAGCAGCGCCGCCAGCGGGACCTCGCGCTCGCGCTCGTTGCGCCAGAGGATCAGCGCGTCGAGCAGGCCGTCGCCCAGCGCATGCCAGCGCAGCGCGGCCCAGCGCGCCTCGCCTTCGGCCGGAAAGAGCGCGGTGCCGCCGAGCGTGTCCAGGTATTCGCAGATCACCACCGAGTCGAACAGCGTCAGGCCGTCGGCCCGCACCAGCGTCGGGATCTTGGAGAGCGGGTTGTCGGCCATGAGGGCCGCGTTCGGCTTGAGCATCGCGGCGACCGAGCGCACCCGCTCGATCCGGTCGAGCACGCCGGCCTCGTGCGCGGCGATCATCACCTTGCGCACGTAGGGCGACTTCGGCGACCAGTGCAGCTTCATCTTCACGTTCGTCGTCATGGTCAGATCACTCCCGCGCTGCGCAGCGCGTCGATGCCGGCGGTGTCGTAGCCGAGTTCGGCCAGGATGTCGGCGCTGTGCTGGCCGAGCAGCGGCGGCGCGGCCTGCGTCTGCAGCGGAGTCTCGGCGAAGCGCATCGGGCTCGCGACCTGCGGCACGTCGACGCCGCTCGGATGCGGCACGCGGCGCAGCATGCCGCGCGCCTTCACCTGCGGGTCCTCGAACACGTCGGCCACCGAGTTGATGGCGCCGCAGGGCACGCCGGCGGTGTCGAGCGCGGCGACCAGCGCGTCGCGCTCCCAGGTGCCGAAGACCTCGCGCAGCAGCGCCGAGAGCTCGCCGATGTGGCGTACGCGCTGGGCGTTGGTCGCGAAGCGTTCGTCGCGGGCCCATTCGGCATGGCCGAACACGTCGCACAGCCTGGCGAACTGGCCGTCGTTGCCGACCACCAGGATCACGTCGCCGTCGGCGCAGGCATACACGTCCTGCGGCTGGATGTTGGGATGCGCGTTGCCGTTGCGCTGCGGCACCTTGCCCGAGACGAGATAGTTCATCGCCTGGTTGGCGAGCGTGGCGACCTGCACGTCGAGCATCGCGATGTCGATCGAGTCGCCGATACCGGTCTCGTTGCGGCGCGCCAGCGCGGCCAGCACCGACACGGCGGTGT
>JAKONL010000288.1 GCA_022701965.1 Burkholderiaceae bacterium
GACGTCGATTCCTTCATCAACGCCTGCGACGCCGGGCGCGAGGGCGAGCTGATCTTCCGCCTGATCGAGCAGTACGCGGGCGGCCAGAAGGGCGGCGTGTTCCAGCCGCTGGGCAAGCCGGTGCGCCGGCTCTGGCTGCAGTCGATGACGCCCCAGGCGATCCGCGACGGCTTCGAGCACCTGCGCAGCGAGTCGCAGATGCAGGGCCTGGCCGACGCGGCGCGCTCGCGCTCGGAGGCCGACTGGCTCGTCGGCATCAACGGCACGCGCGCCATGACGGCCTTCAATTCGCGCGACGGCGGCTTCTTCCTGACCACCGTCGGGCGCGTGCAGACGCCCACGCTGTCGGTGGTGGTCGAGCGCGAGGAGAAGATCCGCAAGTTCGTCAGCCGCGATTACTGGGAGATCCACGGCGCCTTCCAGGCCGAGGCCGGCCAGTACCCGGGCAAGTGGTTCGACGCGAACTTCAAGAAGCCGCCGCCGGGCCCGGACGGCATAGCCGACCCCGAGATGCGCGCCGACCGCGTCTGGAACGAGCGCGAGGCCCGGGCGATCGCCGACGCCGCGCGCGGCAGGCCCGCCACCGTCACCGAGGAGAGCAAGCCGACCACGCAGGCCTCGCCGATGCTGTTCGACCTGACCTCGCTGCAGCGCGAGGCCAACGGCCGCTTCGGCTTCTCGGCCAAGACCACGCTGGCGCTGGCGCAGAGCCTGTACGAACGCCACAAGGCGCTGACCTATCCGCGAACCGACTCGCGCGCGCTGCCCGAGGACTACCTGCCGGTGGTCAAGAACACCATGGCGATGCTCGCCGCGAGCGGCATGAAGCACCTGGCGCCGTTCGCGAAGCAGGCCGTCGACGGCAACTACGTCAAGCCGAGCAGGCGCATCTTCGACAACACCAAGGTGTCGGATCACTTCGCGATCATCCCGACGCTGCAGGCCCCGAGCGGCCTGTCCGACGCCGAACAGAAGCTCTACGACTTCGTGGTGCGCCGCTTCCTGTCGGTGTTCTTCCCGAGCGCCGAATTCCAGGTGACGACGCGCATCAGCACGGTCGAAGCCGACGGCAGGAAATACCCGTTCCGCAGCGACGGCAAGGTGCTGGTCAAGCCGGGCTGGCTCGCGATCTACGGCAAGGAAGCCATCAACGACGACGACGAGAAGGACGGCAAGAACCTGGTGCCGGTGAAGGCCGGCGAAACCGTCAAGGCCGAGACGGTCGACACCAAGGCGCTCAAGACGCGCCCGCCGGCGCGCTATTCGGAAGCGACGCTGCTCGGCGCGATGGAAGGCGCGGGCAAGAGCATCGACGACGACGAGCTGCGCGAAGCCATGCAGGAAAAGGGCCTGGGCACGCCCGCCACGCGCGCGGCCACCATCGAAGGACTGATCGCCGAGAAGTACATGCTGCGCGAAGGCCGCGAGCTGATCCCGACGGCCAAGGCGTTCCAGCTCATGACGCTGCTGCGCGGGCTGGGCGTGGAAGAGCTCTCCAAGGCCGAGCTCACCGGCGAGTGGGAATACAAGCTCGCGCAGATGGAGAAGGGCGCGCTCAGCCGCGACGCCTTCATGCACGAGATCGCCGAGATGACGCAGCACATCGTCAGGAAGGCCAAGGAGTACGACCGCGACACCGTCCCCGGCGACTACGCGACGCTCGCCGCGCCCTGCCCGAACTGCGGCGGCGTGGTCAAGGAGAACTACCGCCGCTACACCTGCGTCGGCCAGCCCGGCGCGCTCGAGGGCTGCGGCTTCTCGTTCGGCAAGTCGCCGGCCGGGCGCACCTTCGAGGTCGCCGAGGCCGAGCAGCTGCTCGCGGACAAGCACATCGGCCCGCTCGAAGGCTTCCGTTCCAAGGCGGGCTGGCCGTTCACGGCGGAGATCGTGCTGAAGTACGACGAGGAAGAAGCGAAGAACTGGAAGCTGGAGTTCGACTTCGGCGACGACAGGAACGCCGAGTCCGGCGAGATCGTCGACTTCAGCCAGCAGGACACGCTCGGGCCCTGCCCGGTCTGCGGCGCGCCGGTGTTCGAGCACGGCGCCAACTACGTCTGCGAGAAGTCGGTGCCGACCGAAGGCCAGCCGACGCCGAACTGCACGTTCAAGACCGGCAAGGTGATCCTCACGCAACCGGTCGAACGTGCGCAGATGGAAAAGCTGCTGGCCACCGGCAAGACCGACCTGCTCGACAAGTTCGTCTCGATGCGCACGCGGCGCACCTTCAAGGCCTTCCTGGCCTGGAACAAGGACGAAGGCAAGGTGACTTTCGAATTCGCGCCGCGCGAAGGCGCAAGCAAGTTCCCGCCACGCAAGACCTTCACCAAGGCCGGTGCCGCACCGGCGAAGAAGGCGACCGCCGCCGCAGGCAAGAAGGCCGCGACGAAAAAGGTCGCGTCGGCCAAGAAAACAGCCGCTCCCAAGGCACCGCGCAAGACGACGCCCGGCGCCGGTCTGAAGCCGAGCGAGGCGCTGGCCGCGGTGATCGGCGCCGAGCCGGTCGCGCGAACCGAGGTCATCAAGAAACTCTGGGACTACATCAAGGCCCACGGGCTGCAGGACGCGACCAACAAGCGCGCGATCAACGCCGACGGCAAGCTCAAGCTCGTCTTCGGCAAGGACCAGGTGACGATGTTCGAGCTGGCCGGCATCGTCGGCAAGCATCTGACCGCCTGAGATGGAACTTCGCACCGCGCCGGCTCTCGCACTTCCCATGAAATCACTCGCCACCCTCGTCCTGCTCGCCGCCGTCGCCACGCTCTCCGGTTGCGCCGGCACCCGGGGCGGGCCGGACAGTGGCGGCGGCGGTTACCGCAGCGGCAGCGGCGTCGAGATGTTCGGCACCATCGATACGAGCGTCAGGCGGGTCGAGACGAAGTGAGCACCGAGACGGCGCCGGACGGCGGCGCGACGAACGCCGTGTCGTCGCTGCGCTCGACGCGCGCCAGCAGCCAGCTGCGGAAGCGGTCGAGCGTGCCGAGCTGGCTGCGCCCTTCGGGATAGCAGAACCAGTAGCCGCGGTCGCCCCGGTAGCCGCCGCCGGGCAGCGGCTCGTGCACCAGGCCGGAGGCGATCTCGTCGTGCACCAGGCAGCGCGGCACCAGCGCCACGCCCATGCCGACCATCACCGCGCGGATCATGGTCTGGAACTGGTCGAACTGCGGGCCGGCCAGCGGATCGAGCCCGCGCACGCCGTGGGCCTCGCGCCACTGCAGCCACGCCTGCGGCACGGTGACGTGGCGCAGCAGCGTGCAACGCGCCACGTCCTGCGGCGATCGGATCGGCACTTCGGCCAGATCGGGGCGCGGCGCGATCAGCGCGACGTCCTGCCCGGCGAGATAGTGCGAACGCGCGCCCGGCCAGTGGCCGTCGCCGAACAGGATCGAGCAGTCGAGCTCCGGCCGCTGGAAGTCGTAGCCGTGCACGAAAGGCACGAAGTGCAGCGTGATCTGCGGATGGGCGCGCTGGAAGTCCGGCAGCTGCGGGATCAGCCACTTGGCGCCGAAGGTCGGCAGCGTCGACAGGTGCAGGGCGCCACCGCCGTCGCCGCTGGTGATGAGTTCCAGCGTCGCGGTCTCGAGCGCGGCCAGCACCGCGCGCACCGCCTTCTCGTAGCGCTCCCCGGCCGGCGTGAGCGTCAGACGCTTGCGGCTGCGCTCGAACAGCGGCATGCCGATCCAGCGCTCGAGTTCCTGGATCTGCTTGCTGACCGCGCCCTGGGTCAGGTGCAGCGCTTCGGCGGCGCGCGAGACGCCGCCGAACGACGCGACGGTCGAGAAGGCCCGCAGCAGGTTCAGCGGTGGGTTGAGGCGGCGCAAGGACATCGGGCGAACCTCATCAGATCATTCCTGATCGGAATGCTAGCAGGTACGTCCATTGCTTAAGAATAGGCAGCAATCCGCTCGTCATCTTCCCGACCCATTGGAGAAACCCCATGCAACGCCGCCAACTCATCGCCGCGATCGCCGCCGCTTCCGTCGCCCCTGGAATGTCTTTCGCCCAAGGCAAGCCGATTCGGCTGGTCGTGCCCTTCCCGCCGGGCGGCGCCACCGACATCACCGGCCGCGTGCTGGCCGATGCGCTCGGGCCGATCCTCCAGCAGACGGTGGTGGTCGACAACCGCGCCGGCGCCGGCGGCTCCATCGGCATGGCCGAGATCGCCCGCGCGGCCCCCGACGGCTCGACCTTCGGCGTCGCCACGCTGTCGACGCACGGCGTGAACCCGGCCGTCTTCGCCAAGCTGCCCTACGACCCGGTCAACGGCTTCGTCGCCGTGACCGAACTCGTCAAGGCGCCGGGCGTGATCGTCATCAACCCGAAGGAACTGCCGGTGGCGAATTTCGCCGAGCTGGTGAAGTACCTGAAGGCGAATCCGGGCAAGGTGTCCTACGCGTCGCCGGGCAACGGCACGATCGGCCACATGTGGGGCGAACTCTTCAAGAGCAGCACCGGAACGTCGATGGTGCACATCCCCTACCGCGGCGCGGGCCCGGCCATCAACGACGTGCTCGCCGGCCAGGTGCCGGTGTATTTCGACCAGGTCGCCTCCTCGCTGCCGCACGTGAAGTCGGGCAAGCTGCGCGCGCTGGCCGTCTCGTGGAACACGCGCCTGGACGTGCTGCCCGACGTGCCGACCTACGGCCAGCTCGGCTATCCGGCCAACAACGACCCGTCGTGGTTCGGGCTGGTCGCGCCCGCCGGCACGCCGCCCGCGGTCGCGCTGCGCATGCAGCAGGCGGTCGTCACCGCGCTGAAGGACCCGGCGGTGCGCGAACGCCTGGCGCTGCAGGGCCTCTACGCCTCCGGCACGACGCCGGCCGAGTTCGACGCGCAGATCAAGAGCGAGATCGCGAAGATGAAGAAGGTCGCGGCCTTCGCCAAGATCAGCCTGGACTGAGCCGCCTGTGAAGACATCCACCGATCCCATCGACACCCGCAGTCCCGCCGGCGCGCCCGGCACCGAGGGCGACGCCCCGCTGGTCACCACCCTGCCCGGCCGCACGCCACTGGTGCTGGACTCGCCGCACAGCGGCACCTACTACCCGCCGGATTTCCGGCCGGCCTGCGACATGGCGTCGCTGCGCCGCGCCGAGGACACCCACGTCGAGAAGCTCTACGACTTCGCGCCCGCGCTCGGCGTGGCCTGGGTGGAGGCGCACTTCCCGCGCAGCTACCTCGACGCCAACCGGGACGTCGCCGAACTCGACACCGCGCTGCTCGACGGCCCGTGGCCCGGTCCGCTGTCGAGCGACCCGCGCATGCTGGCCAAGGTGCGCCTGGGCAAGGGCCTGATCTGGAAGCTCACCGACGACGGCCTGCCGATCTACGACCGGCTGCTCGGCGTCGACGAGGTGCGCCAGCGCATCGAGCGCTTCTGGGCGCCCTACCACGCGGCCGTGGCCGGCGCCGTCGACGCCGCGCATGCGCGCCACGGCTGGGCGATCCACATCAACTGCCATTCGATGCCGGCGATCGCGGGCAGCCATGCGACCGACTTCCCGGGCATGGCGCATGCCGACTTCGTGATCGGCGACCGCGACGGCACCACCGCCGACCCGGCGCTGTCGCAGAAGATCTGCGCGCACCTGCGCGAGCGCGGCTACAGCGTCGACTACAACCATCCGTACAAGGGTGTCGAGCTGGTGCGGCGCAACGGCGACCCGGCCACGAACCGGCACAGCATCCAGGTCGAGATCAATCGCGGGCTCTACATGGACGAAGGGACGCTGGCGCTCGACGCGGATGGTGCGGCCCGCCTGGTGGCGAGCCTGCGCTCGATGGTGGAGATGCTGCTGGCGACCGATCCGCGCGACTTGCGCTGAAGCTCAGCGGCGCAGCAGCGCCTGGCGCAGCATGCGCGCCGCGCGGTCGCGGATGCGTCCGGGCATGTGGCGCGCCGGACGGGCCGGCTGCAGGCGCGCCGCGGCGCAGGCGGCCATGAAGTCGTCGAGGATCGCCGTGTCGTCGACCGTGCTCACGGTGCTGCCCTTGCGGTGGAACTCGGGATGCCACTGGGTCGCCGCGATGTAGCCGCGCTGGCCCCGGCCGTCCGCCTTGCCGCCGTAGCCGCTGCGGCGGATCGCCTCCGGCACGCGGTCGGGGTAGCTCCAGGCCTCGACCTCGAAGCCCGGCGCGAGGTCCTTGATGCCCTGGTGGTGGATGCTGTTGACCCGCGCATGCGCCACGCCCGGGTACATCTGCGACAGCCGCGAGCCTTCCACCAGCTCGATGTCGTGGAAGTTCTGGTCGTAGCTGACCGGATCGCGGTGCCGCAGCGCGTGCGGGTGCTGCGTCTCGATGTCTTGGAACAGCGTGCCGCCGAACGCCACGTTGATCAGCTGCAGCCCGCGGCAGACGCCGAAGATCGGCTTGCCGGCCTGCTCGAAGGCCTCGACCAGCGCCAGGTCGTAGAGATCGCGGATGCGGTCGCCGATCCAGGCCTCGCGCAGCGGCACCTCGCCGTAGCTGCCCGGCCAGACGTCGGCGCCGCCATGCATCACCACGCCGTCGAGCCATTCGGCGTAGTGCGAGAGCTTGGTGTCGCCGCGCGCGGTCTCGCCGGTCGGGCACGGCACCATCACCACCATCGCGCCGGCGGACATCAGCCAGTGCGCGATCGACTGCTCGACGTACTGCAGGGTCTTGTTGGTGAACAGCGAGCGCGACGGATCGGCGTGCTGGAAGCAGGCGGATAGGCCGATCTTGAGGCGACCGGCGACAGGCAGGGGCGTGGCGGGCATGGCGAGCGAAGCGAGAAGACGGAAGAACGGATAGAATACGCGGTTCGTTTCGATACCACGACGAAGAATTTCGTCTCATCCGCCGGCCGGCATGCCGACCCCCACGTCGATCCCCAGGATCCACCGGAAGGCATGCCCCTCACTCCCGAGCCGGCTGCACAGTGTGTTGGAGCGCCAGATCGGGCGCCCATGATTGCCACCACTGCCTTCGTTCCTGTTGAAGCGAATCCGCGCGGTCGTCCGTAATGACGCCAACCATGGCCGGCCCGCGTCCGTTTTCAATCAATTTCAGCGTATCGCGGCGTCGCGCTACGCAAGGCTTTCATGGACATCATTCAACATTCGGTGGGCAAGTACCTGGTCTCCCCGCTCATCAAGAACCTCGACGACGGCCGCTTCGCCGCGTCCGTGTCGATCCGCTCCGGCCGCGGCAGCGGCATGCACGATCGCGTGATGCGCTTCACGCCGCATTTCGCCAGCCATGCGGCCGCGCTGCGCTATGCCGTCGACCAGGGCCTGTGCTGGGTGCGCGAGCGCACCGCGCCGACCGCCCCGCTGCATTGCGCAGCCGCCTGAATCCGTTTCCGATCACCGCCAACAACATCAGTCAGAGGTAATTCATGGCCAAGGAAGAACTCATCGAAATGAACGGCGCAGTGACCGAAGTCCTGCCCGACTCGCGCTACCGCGTCACGCTCGACAACGGGCACCAGCTCATCGCTTACAGCGGCGGCAAGATGCGCAAGCACCACATCCGCATCCTGGCCGGCGACAAGGTGTCGCTGGAGCTGTCGCCCTACGACCTGACCAAGGGCCGCATCACGTTCCGCCACCTGGAACGCCGCGGCCCGCCGCCGGTCAACACCGGCACCCAGCGCCGTTGATCCGGACGCTCTCCCAGTGACAGGTTCCACGGGTCCGGCCGCCGGCTTCGACACGCTGCCACTCGCGCCGCAGACGCTCGCCAACCTGGCGCAGCTCGGCTATGCGCAGATGACGCCGATCCAGGCGGCCAGCCTGCCGGTCGCGCTGCTCGGCAAGGACCTGATCGCCCAGGCCAAGACCGGCAGCGGCAAGACCGCCGCCTTCGCGCTGGCGCTGCTGGCCAACCTGAACCCGCGCCGCTTCGCCGTGCAGGCGATGGTGCTGTGCCCGACGCGGGAGCTGGCCGACCAGGTCACGAACGAGATCCGCCGCCTGGCGCGCGCCGAGGAGAACGTCAAGGTCGTGACGCTCTGCGGCGGCGTCGCGCTGCGCGGCCAGACCGCGAGCCTGGAGCACGGCGCCCACATCGTGGTCGGCACGCCCGGGCGGATCATGGACCACCTCGAGCGCGGCAACCTGCAGCTCGACGCGCTCAACACGCTGGTGCTCGACGAGGCCGACCGCATGCTCGACATGGGCTTCTTCGAGGACATCGTGACCGTCGCGCGCCAGTGTCCGCCGACGCGCCAGACCCTGCTGTTCTCGGCGACGTATCCCGACGGCATCGCCAAGCTGGCCGAGCGCTTCATGAAGTCGCCGCAGCGGATCACCGTCCAGGCGCAGCACGAGGAAGGCAAGATCGTCCAGCGCTGGTACGAGGTGACGAACGGCGAGCGGCTGCATGCCGTCTCGATGCTGCTCGACCATTTCCGCCCGCAGAGCACGCTGGCGTTCTGCAACACCAAGCAGCAGTGCCGCGACCTGGTCGCCGTGCTGCAGGCGCAGGGCTTCAGCGCGATGGCGCTGTTCGGCGAGCTGGAGCAGCGCGAGCGCGACCAGGTGCTGGTGCAGTTCGCCAACCGCAGCTGCTCCGTTCTCGTCGCGACCGACGTGGCCGCGCGCGGCCTCGACATCGCCCAGCTCGAAGCGGTGATCAACGTCGACGTCACGCCCGACTCCGAGATCCACATCCACCGCATCGGCCGCACCGGCCGCGCGGACGCCGAAGGCCTGGTGCTGAACCTGGCCAGCATGGACGAGATGGGTTCGGTCGGCAAGATCGAGCAGCTCCAGGGCCGTGAATCCGACTGGCGTCCGCTGGCCGAGCTCGTGCCCGGCAGCGGCGGCCCGCTGCGCGCGCCGATGGCGACGCTGCAGATCGTCGGCGGCCGCAAGGAGAAGATCCGTGCCGGCGACGTGCTGGGCGCACTCACCGGCGACGCCGGCTTCGCCAAGGAGCAGGTCGGGAAGATCAACGTCAACGAGTTCTCCACCTACGTGGCGGTCGACCGGCGCATCGCGCGCGAGGCTGCCCACAAGCTTTCCACCGGCCGCGTCAAGGGCAAGTCCGTCAAGGTACGGCTGCTCGACGATGTGGCTTAATCACGCCCTTCGAACACTTACTCCGAGCTACTCCATGGCCACCAAAATCCGCACCGAGGCAGACCGCATCGCCACCCCCAAGCCCGTTCCCGTCGGAGGCTACAACGTCCCCACGAAGGGAGGCGGCCGGAAGGTGAGCCTCGAGCGCGGCACGGCCACGCGCAGCAAGAAGAACCCCGGCAAGCGGGCCAAGAAGGGCGGCTGAGCCCTCTCCCCCCTTTTGAAGGTCGGCCCCCGGGCCGACCCGCCGAACGACGCGCCCACGGGCGCGTTTTTCTTTGGCGCGACCTGCGGACCCGCCGCGCGGCAGTCGCCGATGCGACCCGTACCGCGGGCAAACCTCAGTCGACCCGCCCGGTGCCGGTCCCCACAATCGTCCGCTTGCCTCCTGGCGCCGTCGAAGGCAGCCGCTTTCGAGGGTCTTGGGCGAGGATCGATGTGGAACTGTTCTTCCAGCAACTTCTGAACGGCCTGACGGTCGGCGGTGTCTACAGCCTCGTGGCGCTGGGGCTCACGCTGGTCTACGGCATCTTGCACGTGCCGAACTTCGCGCACGGCGCCTTCTACATGTCGGGCGCCTTCGCGGGCTACTACCTGATGGTGAAGCTCGGGCTCAACTACTGGCTGGCCATGGCCGGCGCGGCGGCCATCGTCGCGGTGATCGCGATGGCGGCCGACCGGCTGGTCTTCCATCCGCTGCGCAACGCGCCGGAACTGCACGACATGATCGCCGCCATCGGCATCCTGCTGTTCCTCGAAGCCGGCGCGCAGGCGCTGTTCGGCGCCGACTTCCACCGCATGCCCACGCCCTACGGCCAGGTGGTCGAGGTCTTCGGGCTCACCGCGCCGCTGCAGCGCCTCCTGATCATCGCCGGCGCCTTCGCGCTGATGGTGGTGCTGCACCTGTTCCTCAACCACACCACCGTCGGCTCGACCATCATCGCGATGGCGCAGAACCCGGCCGGCGCCGCGCTGGTGGGCATCGACGCCACGCGGGTCAAGCTGCTGGTGTTCGCGATCTCGGGCGCGCTGGCGGCCATCGCGGCGGTGCTGTACGCGCCCATCAACCTGGTCTACCCGGCGATGGGCAACCTGGTGATCACCAAGGCGTTCGTGATCATCATCCTGGGCGGCATGGGGAGTTTTCCGGGCGCGATCGTCGGCGGGCTGATCATCGGCATGGCCGAGAGCTTCGGCGGCTTCTACTTCTCGACCGACTACAAGGACATCATCGCCTTCGTGCTGCTGGTGGTGATCCTGTCGTTCCGCCCGCAGGGGCTGTTCACGCCGAAGGGAGCGCGCGCATGAAGCCGATGCGGTTGCTCGAAGGCAAGGCCGGCTGGGCGCTGCTCGCCGCCGTCGCGCTGGCGTTCCCGCTCTTCGCGCAGAACAACTACCTGATCTCGGTCGCGACGCAGGCCTTCATCATGGCGATCGCCGCGCTCGGGCTGAACCTGATCACCGGCTACACCGGCCAGTTCAACCTCGCGCACGGCGCCTTCATGGCGGTGGGCGCGTACACGGTGGGCATCCTCACGGTCGACCACGGCGTACCGTTCTGGATCGCGTTCCTGGCAGCGGGCGGCATGACCGCACTGATGGGCTACTTCATCGGGCTGCTGTCGCTGCGGCTCAAGGGCCACTACTTCTCGATCTTCACGCTGTGCGTGAGCTACATCATGTTCCTGCTGATCGAGAAATGGGAAAGCCTCACGCACGGGCCGGTGGGCATCATGGGGATCCCCGCGCCGACCGGCATCGGGCCGCTGCAGTTCGGCACGCCGCTGTCGCAGTACTACCTGGTGCTGGCCTTCCTGGTGCTGGGCATCTTCGTGATGGCGCGCATCGTGCGGTCGCTGCTCGGGCGCAGCTTCGTGGCGGTGCGCAACAGCGACGAGCTGGCCGAGGCGCTGGGCATCGACCTGATGCGCACCAAGACGCTGTCCTTCGTGCTGTCGGTGGTCTACGCGGGCTTCGCCGGGGCGCTCTACGCGGGCCAGGTGCGCTTCCTCGGACCCGACCTGGCGAGCGAGGCGGTGACCTTCGACCTGGTGATGTTCGTGCTGGTCGGCGGCGTCGGCACGCTGCTCGGGCCGCTGGTGGGCACCGTGCTGGTCACCTACCTCACGCAGAGTCTGCAGTTCCTGCAGGACTACCGGATGGTGGTGTTCGGCCCGCTGCTGATCGCGCTGATCATCTTCCTGCCCGACGGCATCGTCGGCACCTGGCTCAAGCGGCGCGCGCGGCGGGCCGACGCGGCCGCGGCGACGCCCGTGGCGCCGGCGGCGGCGGCGGCGACGCCCGCACAGGAGGCCGCCTCCCATGCTTGAAATCACCGGCCTCACCAAGAAGTTCTTCGGCCTCACCGCCGTCGACGACATCACGACCCGTTTCGAGCGCGGCCAGGTCAGCGCCATCATCGGACCCAACGGCGCTGGCAAGACGACCTTCTTCAACCTCGTGGCCGGCACGCATCCGCCGACCTCCGGGCGCATCGTGTTCGACGGCCGCGACGTGACCGGCATGCGGCCCGACCACGTGGCGCGCATCGGCATCGCGCGCACCTTCCAGACCACGCACCTCTTCGACAACGCCACCGTGCTCGACAACCTGATCGTCGGCCACCGCCTGCGCACGAAATCGGGCCTGTGGGACGTGCTGGCGAACACGCGGCGGCTGCGCGAGGAAGAACGACTGTGCCGCGACAAGGCGCGCGAGGCGCTCGACTTCGTCGGCCTCTCCCACGTGGCCAACCGCATCGCCGCCGACATCACGCAGGAGGAGCGCAAGCGCGTCGCCTTCGCGCTGGCGCTCGCCACCGACCCGCAGCTGCTGCTGCTCGACGAGCCGGCCGGCGGCGTGAATCCGGAGGAGACCGTCGGGCTGGCCGCGCTGATCCGCAAGCTGGTGGACCACGGCAAGACCGTGTGCCTGATCGAACACAAGATGGACATGATCATGCGGCTGGCCGACAAGATCGTCGTGCTCAACAACGGCGCCAAGATCGCCGAAGGCACGCCGGCGGAGATCCGCCGCGACCCGCAGGTGATCGAGGCCTACCTGGGCGCGGACATCGACACCGGCAACCCGTCCGACGCGGAGGCTGCGCATGCTGCGGTTTGAGAACGTCGACCTGCACTACGGCAGCTTCCTCGCGCTCGACAAGGTCACGCTGCATGCCGACGCGGGCGAGCTGGTGGTGCTGCTGGGCGCGAACGGCGCGGGCAAGACGTCGATCTTCATGGCCGCGAGCGGCATCCAGAAGCCCAGCGGCGGCAGCATCCGCTTCGACGGCAACGAGCTCGTCGGCCAGCGCACCGCGCAGATCGTGCAGTCGGGCCTGGTGCACTGCCCCGAGGGCCGCAAGCTGTTCCCGATGATGTCGGTCAGGAAGAACCTGGAGCTCGGTGCCTACGTGCATCGCAGCGACAAGGCCGGCATCCGGCGCTCGGTCGACGAGGTGTTCGGGCTGTTCCCGATCCTCGCGAAGAAGCAGGACGATCCGGCCGGCTCGCTGTCGGGCGGCCAGCAGCAGATGGTCGCCATCGGCCGCGCGATGCTCGGCCGGCCCCGGGTGCTGCTGCTCGACGAGCCCTCGCTCGGCCTCGCGCCGCTGGTGGTCAAGCAGGTGTTCGAGGTCATCCAGCGCATCAACCGCGCCGGCACCACGGTGCTGCTGGCCGAGCAGAACGCGTACTCGGCACTGGCCATCGCGCACCGGGCCTACGTCATCGAGCGCGGACGCATCGCGCTCGAAGGCGACCGCGAATCGCTGCTCAACAACGAGGCCGTGCGCGCCGCCTACATCGGGGCATGACCTCATGAATTTCCACACGACAGATCACTCCGGAGACAAACCCATGAAGATCGCTTCCCGTCGCACTTTCAGCCGCCTGCTGCCCGTCGCCGCCGCGCTGGCCGCCACCGTCGGCGCGACCGCCGTCATGGCGCAGGACGCCGTCAAGATCGGCTTCACCGGACCGCTGTCGGGCGGCGCCGCGCTCTATGGCAAGAACGTCGTCAACGGCATCGAGATGGCGATGAAGGAGATCAACGCCGCCGGGCTCGAAGTGGCAGGCAAGAAGGTCAAGCTGGAGCTGGTCGCGCTCGACGACAAGTACGCGCCGGCCGAAGCCGCGATCAACGCGCGCCGGCTGGTGCAGCAGTACCAGACGCCGGCCGTCTTCGTGCCGCACTCGGGCGGCATCTATGCCATGCAGGCCTTCAACCAGCAGGAGAAGTTCATCGTGATGGCCTACTCCAGCACGCCGAAGATCACCGAGACCGGCAACAAGCTGACCATCCGCATCCCGCCGACCTTCGACTCGTACATCGAGCCCTTCACCGCCTACGAGATGAAGAAGTACGGCAAGAAGGTCGGCATGCTGCCGGGCGACCACGAGTACGCGAAGAACTGGTCGGCGCTGTTCGAGCCGGCCTGGACCAAGGCCGGCGGCACCGTGGTCTCCAACAACCCCATGTCGTACAACCGCTCGGCCGATTTCTACAGCGGCGTGAGCCGCGTGCTGGCCGAGAAGCCGGACGTGCTGTTCATCGGCGGCCCGTCGGAGCCGACCGCGCTGGTCGCCAAGCAGGCGCGCGAGCTCGGCTTCAAGGGCGGCTTCCTGATCATGGACCAGGCCAAGCTCGACGAGATGTCGAAGGTGACGGGCGGCCTCGCACCGCTCGAAGGCTCGATCGGCGTGCTGCCGGTGTCCTACGACGAGCGCGTCGGCCCGAAGACCTTCGCCGCCGCCTATCGCAAGGCCTACGGCGCCGACAAGGACCCGACCACCGAATCCTCCTACAACTACACGCTCACGCACGCGCTGGCCGGCGCGATGAAGCTGGCCGGCCCGACCACC
>JAKONL010000293.1 GCA_022701965.1 Burkholderiaceae bacterium
ATGCTCACGCCGCGCGAGACCACGCACCTGTTCGCGCAGATCGACCGGCTCAAGGCGCGCGGCGTGGCGATCGTCTACGTCTCGCACCGTCTCGAGGAACTGCAGCGCATCGCCGACCACGTGGCGGTGCTGCGCGACGGCCGGCTGGTCGACGTCCGGCCGATGGCCGGCGTGCGCGAATCCGAGCTGGTCGAGCGCATGGTCGGCCGCGCGGTGCACGAGCATGAAGGCCGGCCGCGCCGCGTCGCCGGGCCGGTGCTGCTGCAGGCGCACGGCATCGGCCGCGCCGACGTCGTGCGCGACGTCGACATCGCGCTGCACGCGGGCGAGGTCATGGGCCTGGCCGGGCTGGTCGGCTCGGGCCGGACCGAACTGGTGCGCCTGCTCTTCGGTGCCGACCGGGCCGACCGCGGCGAGATCGTGCTGCATCCGGGCGCCGGCGAATCCGCTCCCGTGCGCCGCCTGCCCAAGGGCTGGCGCTCGCCGATGCAGGCGATCCGCGCCGGCATCGGGCTCGTCACCGAGGACCGCAAGTCGCAGGGCCTGCTGCTGCCGCAGTCGATCCGCGTCAACACGACGCTGAGCGACCTGGGCGCGATCTCGCGCGGCGGGTGGCTCCGCCCGGCGCTGGAACGCGGCATCGCCAGGCGCTTCGTCGACCGGCTGCGCGTGCGCTCGCACGGCATCGAGCAGCCGGTGTCGACGCTGAGCGGCGGCAACCAGCAGAAGGTGGTGTTCGCGCGCTGGCTGCATCGCGAGTGCAAGGTGCTGCTGCTCGACGAGCCGACGCGCGGCGTCGACGTCGGTGCGCGCGCCGACCTCTATGCCGAGCTCGACCGCATGACAGACGCCGGCAAGGCGCTGCTGATGGTGTCGAGCGACCTGCGCGAGCTGATGGCGATGTGCGACCGCATCGGCGTGATGAGCGCCGGCCGCCTGGTCGCGGTGTTCGAGCGCGGCCGGTGGACCGAGCAGTCGCTGCTCGCCGCCGCCTTCAGCGACGCGGCGGTGCTGCCGGCCTCCGCCGCCGCGCCTTCCGGAGTTTCCCTTCCCCCTGCCGAGCACAAGCCATGAGCACGACCCCGCCACCCATCGCCGCGCCCAACGCCGCACCCCCGGTCGACGCACCGAAGAAACCCTCCGCGCTGCGCGGCCAGCTCGGCACCTACCTGGGCCTCGCGGCCGTGCTGATCGGCATGATCGCGCTGTTCGGCAGCCAGAGCGACTACTTCCTCACGCGCGAGACCTTCGTCACCATCGCCAACGAGATCCCGGCGCTGGCCGTGATGGCGGTGGGCATGACCTTCGTGCTGATCATCGCGGGCATCGACCTGTCGGTCGGCTCCGTGCTGGCGCTCAGCGCCGCCGCGACGGCCGCCGCGATCCTGCAATTGAAGTGGAGCGTGCCGGCCGCTGCGGCGCTCGGCCTGGCGACCGGGCTGGCCTGCGGCGCGGTCACGGGCGCGGTGTCGGTGGCCTGGCGGCTGCCGTCGTTCATCGTCTCGCTGGGCATGCTCGAGGCCGTGCGCGGCGGCGCCTATCTGGTCACCGACTCGCGCACGCAGTACGTCGGCGATGCGATCTCCGGTCTGGCCGCGCCCTGGATCGGCGGCATCTCGGCGGCCTTCGTGCTGGCCGTGGTGCTGGTCGTGGTCGGGCAGGCGGTGCTCACGCGCACCGTCTTCGGCCGCCACGTGGTCGGCATCGGCACCAACGAGGAGGCGATGCGGCTGGCCGGCGTCGACCCGCGGCCGATCCGCATCGTCGTGTTCGCGCTGACCGGCCTGCTCGCCGGGCTCGCCGGTCTCATGCAGTCCGCACGCCTCGAAGCGGCCGACCCGAACGCCGGCGTCGGCATCGAGCTGCAGGTGATCGCGGCCGTGGTCATCGGCGGCACGAGCCTGATGGGCGGACGCGGGTCGGTGGTGAACACCTTCTTCGGCGTGCTGATCATCGCGGTGCTAGAGGCCGGCCTGGCGCAGATCGGCGCGAGCGAGCCGAGCAAGCGCATCATCACCGGCGCCGTGATCGTGGTGGCCGTGATCATCGACACCGTGCGCCAGCGGCGCGCCGACCGCCGCGGCGGCGGTCACTGACGCGCGCACCCGGAGACGGCGGCGCATGGCCACCATCAAGCACGTCGCCGAGCGCGCGGGCGTGTCGGTCACCACGGTGTCGCACGTCGTCAACACGACGCGGCACGTGAGCAAGGCGGTGGCGGACCGCGTCGACCTCGCCATCCGCGAGCTCGGCTACGTACCGAGCGCGGTGGCGCGCAGCCTCAAGCGCAACAGCACGCACACGCTCGGCATGCTGATCCCGAACAGCTCCAACCCCTATTTCGCCGAGATCGTGCGTGCCGTGGAGGACCGCTGCTTCGCCGCCGGCTACACGCTGATCCTGTGCAACACCGACGACGCGCCGCAGCGCCAGAGCGTCTACCTGAAGGTGCTGGCCGAGCGCCGCATCGACGGGCTGATCGTCGTCTCCACCGGCGACGACGAGTCGCTCGTCGCGCAGCTGCGCGGCCTGCAGATGCCCGCCGTGCTGCTCGACCGCGAGATCGACGACCCGGGCTGCGACCTGGTCGAGACGGCCCACGAGGAAGGCGCGCTGCTCGCGGTGCGGCACCTGCTCGCGCTCGGCCACACGCGCATCGCGTGCATCGCCGGGCCGGCCCACGTGAGCGCGGGCGAGGCGCGCGTCGAAGGCTGGCGCCGGGCCCTCGCGGAGGCCGGACTGCGGCCGGCCGCTGCGCCCGCGCGCGGCGGCTTCACCAGCCAGGGCGGCTACGAGGCGATGCACGCCATGCTGCGCGGCGAGTCCGTGCACCGGCGCGCGTCGGCGGTCTTCGTCTGCAACGACCTGATGGCGATCGGCGCGCTGCGGGCCGCGCACGAATGCGGCGTCGAGGTGCCCGAGGCACTGTCGATCGTCGGCTTCGACGACATCGAACTCACCGCCTACACCAGCCCGCCGCTCACCACCGTGGCCCAGCCCAAGGCGCGCATCGGCGCGCTGGCCGTCGACATGCTGCTCGAACGCCTGCGCGGCCTGCGCGTCGAGACCCGCCAGGTCATGCTGCAACCCGAGTTGCGCGTGCGCTCGTCCACCGCGCCGGCCGTGCGCCCTTCCGCTTCCCTCTCGATGACTTCGAATCCGTGACATCCATCCCGACTCTCCCTTCGACCGACCTGCAGCGCCGGCCCCGCATCGTCGTGCTCGGCAGCCTCAACATGGATCTGGTGCTGCG
This sequence comes from Burkholderiaceae bacterium, assembly GCA_022701965.1. The sequence goes on from JAKONL010000293.1 coordinate 3,254, forward strand.
CGTGCCGCATGCGCCGGCCGCGGGCGAAACCCTGGAAGGCCGCTCGATCGACCGCATTCCCGGCGGCAAGGGCGGCAACCAGGCCGTCGCCTGCGCACGGCAAGGCGCGCAGGTGCAGCTGACCGGCTGCGTCGGCGACGACGCCGACGGCCGCGCGCTGCGCGATGCGCTGGCGCGCGACGGCGTCGACACGTCGTCGGTGCGCGTCGATGCGCAGGCGACGACCGGCACCGCGCTGGTGATGGTCGACGACGCGGGCCAGAACCGCATCGTCGTGATCGCCGGTGCCAACGCCGGCGTCGAGATCGAGGACGACGACTTCGCCGAGCGGCTGCGGGACGCGGACTTTCTGGTCGCGCAGTTCGAGACGCCGCTCGCCGAGGTCGCGCGTGCCATGCACGTCGCGAAGCGCACCGGCTGCAAGGTGCTCCTCAACCCTTCGCCGGCGCGGCCCATCGACGAGGCGCTCTGGCCGCTGATCGACACGCTGGTCGTCAACGAGGTCGAGGCCGGCATGCTCAGCGGCCAGGCCGTCGACACGCCGCACGACGCCGCCGCGGCCGGGCAGGCGCTGCGCGAACGCGGCATCGCCCGTGTGGTCGTGACGCTGGGCGCGCGCGGCGCGGTGGCCGTCGATTCGCAGGGCGCGCGCCACCACACGGCGCCGGTGGTCGAGGTGGTCGACACCACCGCGGCCGGCGACACCTTCCTCGGCGCGCTGGCCGTGGCGCTCGCGCAGGACGGCGATCTCGACGAGGCGGTGCGCCTGGGCACCCGCGCCGCCGCGCTGTGCGTGACGCGTCCCGGCGCGCAGCCTTCCATCCCGCAGCGCGAGACCGTGCTGCGCAGCCCTCTCCCTCCCGCCTGGACCTCCCTGTGAAACGCACCGCCCTCCTCCACGCCGAACTCTCCCGCGCGATCGCGGCCCTGGGCCACGGCGACATGATCGTGATCGGCGACGCCGGCCTGCCGGTGCCCGACGGCCCGCTGCGCATCGACCTCGCATTGACGCCCGGCATCCCGCGCGTGGCCGACGTGCTGCGCGTCGTGCTGTCGGAGATGCAGGTGGAGCGCGCCGTCGTCGCGCAGGAGGCGCTCGACGCCGGCGGCGGCGCGCTGCCCGCATGGTGCGAAGGCCAGCTGGGCGTGGCGCCCGAGGCCGTGTCGCATGCCGATTTCAAGCGCCTGAGCGCGCAAGCCAAGGCCGTCGTGCGCACCGGCGAATGCACGCCCTACGCCAACATCGTGCTGGTGTCGGGCGTCTGCTTCTGATCAGTCGAAGCGGAAATCGGCGCGCACCGGCTGCCCGACCTTCAGCAGGTGGTCGATGCCTTCGATCACGATGGCGTTCATGCCGAAGGTGATCGCGCCGCCCACGCGCGCGTCGGCCCGGTAACGGCTCAGCATGTCGCCGACCTCGGTGCCGCGCGCGGCGGTCGCCGGATCGATGTCGGGCATCGGGCAGCGCGCGCAGGGCTTGACCGGTCGCAGGCGCGCCTCGCCCTGCGCGGTCGCGACGTGCAGCGTGCCGGCGCGATCCTCGTCGTGCGACTCGATGCCGGCCAGGACGATGTTCGGTCGGAAGCGTTCGATGCCGACGGCACCGCGGCCCGCTGCCGCGAGGCGGTGGTTCAGGTCGGCCAGCGACGCCTCGCTCGCGACCAGCAGCGGGTAGCCGTCGGAGAACTGGTTCTCGGCCTCGACACCGTCGGTCCAGCTCGGGCTCGACAACCGCCTGTGTTCGGGATCGAACCGCACCAGCCGGAGCTTCGCGGGCCGCCCGGGCTCGGAGAGGAAGTCGCTGAACCACTGCGCCGCGACATCGCCCATGTCGTAGGCCGCCACGTCGTCGTCCCAGACGCGCACGCGCACCGGTGCCTCGACGCGGTCGAACGCGACGTGCAGCGCCAGCATCCCGGGCGCGCGCAGCACCATCTCGAACTGCCGCAATTGCGGCCGGACCAGCACCATGCGCGGCAGCTCGCGCTGCGTGACGAACTGCCCGTGCGCGTCGACCACCATCCAGGCGCGATCGAACTCGAGCCCCGTCTCGGTCAGCAGCGCCTCCGGAACGTCGACGCCGGCGCACGACTTGACGGGATAGACGAACAGGCGGGCGACGGTGGCATGCAGGTCGAATGCGGGAGCGGGGGATGTCACGGTCGGCGGCCTCGGGAGGAATCGGGACCGCGATTGTCCCCAATCGACGGGCCCCGGAGGGCCACTCCTACAATCCTTCGATGGCACTTTCCCCCGAGGTTTGCATTCGCGGCGGCGGCATCGTCGGCCGCACCCTGGCGTTGCTGCTGGCGCGCGAACGCGTCCGCGTGGCACTGGTCGCGCCGGCCGCCGACCCCCGCGACGACGTCCGCGCCTATGCGCTGAACGCGGCGTCGAAAGCGCTGCTCGAGTCGCTGCGCGCCTGGCCCGAAGCGGCCCACGCGACGGCGGTGCGCGAGATGCGGGTCGACGGCGACGCCGGCGGCCGGGTGCGCTTCGACGCCGGGGCGCAGGAGGTCGATGCGCTGGCCTGGATCGTCGACGTGCCGGCGCTCGAACGCCGGCTGGCCGACGCGGTGCGCTTCCAGCCGCAGATCGACATCGTCGACGAACCGGTCGCGGCCGCGCTCACCGTGGTCTGCGAGGGCAAGGCCAGCGCGACGCGCGAGGCGCTCGGGGTGAGCTACGACGTGACGCGTTATCCGCAGCACGCCATCGCCGCCCGCCTGGAAGCCGAACGCCCGCACGAAGGCATTGCCCGCCAGTGGTTCGACGCGCGCGGCGAGGTGCTCGCGCTGCTGCCGCTCGGCGGCAGTCCCGACAGCCGCGCCCTGGCGCTGGTGTGGTCGGTCGACCAGTTCCGGGCGCCCGAACTGCTCGCGCAGGACGCGGACGGCTTCACAGCCGCGCTTCGCGAGGCCACCGGCGACGCGCTCGGCGCGCTGGCGTTGACCAGCGAACGCGCATCGTGGCCGCTGCAGCGCGCGATCGCCGACCGCTGGATCGGCCGCTTTCCACCTTCCGCCGACGGCAAGCCCGGCAAGGCCTGGGCGCTGGCCGGCGATGCCGCGCACACCGTGCATCCGCTCGCGGGCCAGGGCCTGAACCTGGGGCTCGCCGACGCGGCGGCGCTCGCCGACGTCGTCCGCTCGCGCGACTACTGGCGCAGCGTCGGCGACGCGCGGCTGCTGCGCCGCTACGAGCGCGCGCGCCGCACCGAC
>JAKONL010000307.1 GCA_022701965.1 Burkholderiaceae bacterium
TGACGACGAACGCGGGTGCCGAGACCATGAACAAGGCGACCATCGGCTTCACCAACCCGCGCGAGGCGGGCGACGAGATGGCCGACATCAAGCGCCTGTTCACGCCCGAGTTCCGCAACCGCCTGGACGCGACCGTGAGCTTCAAGGCGCTGGACGAGACGGTCATCCTCCGGGTGGTCGACAAGTTCCTGCTTCAGCTCGAGACGCAGCTCGCCGAGAAGAAGGTGGATGTCACGTTCACCGACAACCTGCGCAAGCATCTCGCGAAGAAGGGTTTCGACCCGCTGATGGGGGCGCGCCCGATGCAGCGTCTGATCCAGGACACGATCCGTCGTGCACTGGCCGACGAGCTGCTGTTCGGACGCCTGCAGGACGGTGGCCGCCTGACGGTGGACCTGGACGACAAGGACGAGGTGCAGCTCGACATCCAGCCGCTGCCGAAGAAGGAAGGTCGCGGCGCCAAGCCCGAAGCCGAAGAAACCGCGACGGGCTGAGTCCCCGGTCCTGGAAAGGGCCGCAGAAAAAGACCGGTAGCATCGCCGCTGCCGGTTTTTTTTCGTCCGCTCCTTCCTCACTTTCGTTCTTCCCTTGGTCATCCCCGAACTCAGCGCCGAATGGCGGACCGGTCTTTCGCTGGCCTGGAGCGGCTACATCGGCGTGCTGTCGGTGTGGATCGTGATGCAGAAGCGCGCTCCGGTATCGACGATGAGCTGGATCCTGTCGCTGGCGCTCCTGCCGCTGGCTGGCTTCCTGATCTACTACTTCCTCGGACCGCAACGCCTCAAGAAGCAGCGGCTCAAGCGCCTGCGCAGCCGTGCGATCGCGGACTCGCCGGCCGAGCGGGCGCGCTTGCAGGAAGCGGCCGAAGACGCACCGCCGGCGTTGCGACAGCTCGCCGCGCTCGGCACCGCGTCGTGCGGCATTCCGGTCTCCAGCGTGGTGTCGGCGCGGTTGCTCTCCGGCGGCGCGCAGACCTTCGACGCCATCTTCGAGGCCGTGCGCAACGCGCGCGACCATGTGCACCTGGAGTACTACATCTTCGAGCCCGACAAGATCGGCACCGCGCTGCGCGACCTGCTGATCGAGCGCGCCCGCCAGGGCGTGGCCGTACGGCTGCTGCTGGATGCGCTCGGCTCCAAGCGGATCGGCCGCAAGTTCATGGCGCCGATGCATGCCGCGGGTATCCACGTCGCGCTCTTCCACGAGACGCGGATCGGCCGGCGCCTGCGACCGGTCACCAACTACCGCAGCCACCGGAAGATCGTGGTGTGCGACGGGCGCATCGGCTTCACCGGCGGCGTCAACATCACCGACGAGGAGGACCGCCGCACGCGGCCCGACGCGTACCACGACGTGCATCTGCGACTGGAAGGCGGCGCCGTCCGCTGGCTGCAGACCACGTTCCTGGAGGACTGGAGCTACGCCACCGGCGAGAGCGTCCGCCACATGGTCGACGAGTCGATCGACGCGATGATGCCGCGCGTGGAGGGCGGCGAGATCGCGGCGCAGATCGTGACCAGCGGCCCGGATTCGCCGCTGGAGGCCATCCACCGGATGCACGTGGCGGCCATCCAGTCGGCGGATGTGCGCGCCTGGCTGACGACGCCGTATTTCGTTCCCGGCGAGCCGGCGCTGATGGCGCTGACCAGCGCGGCGCTGCGTGGCGTCGACGTCCGGCTGCTCGTGCCGCGCCGCAGCGATTCGGCCATCGTCAGCGCGGCGGCGCGGTCGTATTACGACGAGCTCATCGCCGCCGGCGTGAAGATCTGGGAATACAAGGCGCGCATGCTGCATTCGAAGACGCTGGTGGTGGACGACCAGTGCGCGATGGTCGGCACGGCCAATTTCGACAACCGCAGCTTCAGGCTCAACTTCGAGGTGATGGCGGTGGTCTACGGCCCGGCGATGGCGGCCCAGCTCCACGCGCAGTTCGAGACCGACCTGCGCAGCGCGGTCGCGGTTCGCCCGCATCGCAAGCAGGCCTTTCCGCGCCGCCTCGGCGATTCGGTTGCCCGGCTTTTTTCTCCCCTGCTCTGAATTGCGATTCACACGATGCCCGCCCATACCTTCCTCTGGCACGACTACGAAACCTTCGGCGCCGTCCCGCGGCGCGACCGTCCGTCGCAGTTCGCGGCCATCCGCACCGATGCGGAGCTCAACGAAATCGGCGAGCCGCTCATGCTGTACTGCAAGCCGGCGCCCGACTACCTGCCGAGTCCCGAGGCCTGCCTGCTCACCGGCATCACGCCCCAGATCGCCCTGGAGCTCGGCGTGCCCGAGTACGGATTCGCGGCCGCGATCGAGAAGGCCTTCTCGCAGCCCGGCACCATCGGCGTGGGCTACAACACCATCCGCTTCGACGACGAGGTCACGCGCTTCCTGCTCTGGCGCAATCTCGCCGAACCGTACGCGCGCGAGTGGCGCAACGACTGCGGCCGCTGGGACCTGCTCGACGTCGTCCGTCTCACCCATGCGCTGCGGCCCGACGGCATCCGGTGGCCGAAAAAGGACGACGGCAGGACCAGCTTCAAGCTCGGTGATCTCGCGCGCGAGAACGGCCTGCTGCACGAATCGGCGCACGACGCGCTCTCGGACGTGCGCGCGACGATCGCGCTGGCCCGTCTGGTGCGCACCGCGCAGCCGCGCCTGTTCGACTTCGCTTTCGGGCTGCATCGCAAGGACCGCGTCGCGGCCGAACTCGGCCTGCCGGCCACGCGCGAGACCGCCCGGCCGTTCCTGCACGTCTCGGGCATGTTCGGCACCGAGCGCGGCTGCCTCGCGGTGATGTGGCCGCTGGCCAGCCATCCGACCAACCGCAACGAGATCCTCGCCTGGGACCTGGCGCACGATCCGTCCGAGTTGCGCGATCTCGACGTCGCGACGCTGCGCCAGCGTCTTTTCACGCGCAGCGCCGAGTTGCCCGATGGCGTGACGCGCCTGCCCGTCAAGGGCATCCATCTGAACAAGTCGCCGATGGTGGTCGGCAACCTGAAGACGCTGTCTCCGGCGATGGCCGCTCGCTGGAACATCGACATGGATGCCGCGCTGCGCAACGCGGCGACCGCGGCTGGGTTGCCGGACATGAGCGCGATCTGGCCGCAGGTCTACGAGCGGCCGGACGAGGGTGCACCGGTCGACGTCGACGAGGACCTGTACGGCGGCTTCCTTGGCGATGCCGACCGCCGGCGGCTCGAAGAGCTGCGCGCGATGTCGCCGGCGTCGCTGGCCGCGGCGCGCACCGGATTCGACGATCCGCGCCTGGAGGAGCTGCTGTTCCGCTACCGTGCGCGCAACTTTCCCGAGACGCTGCGGCCAGAGGAAGTCGAGCGCTGGGAGGCGCATCGCGCGGCGAAGCTGCTCGAAGGCGAGGGCGGTGCGCGCAACGTCGATCAGTTCTTCGCCGAGATCGATGCGCTGGCGGAGACCGCCGACGAGAAGGCCGAGGAGATCCTGGGCGCGCTCTACGAGTACGCGGAGGCGATCGCGCCGACGGATTGAGCCGGGTGCGACCCGCACGGACGGCGGCGGGGCAAACCCCGAGAGGCGCCGGTCGCATCGGCTTCCAGAATGGGGCTCTCCATCCCTGAGGCACCTTCCCCAATGTTCCAAGTCCCGCTCGGCCGCCGCCGATTCGCGCTCGCGGCAGCAGCATCCGCTGCGACGCTCGCCGTTCCGTCCCTCGCACAGTCCGCCTGGCCGTCGAAGCCGATCCGCATCATCGTGCCGTACACCCCCGGCGGCTTCACCGACCAGATGGCACGACTGGTGCAGATCGGCCTGCAGCAGCGGCTCGGCCAGCCGGTGGTCGTCGACAACA
>JAKONL010000378.1 GCA_022701965.1 Burkholderiaceae bacterium
GTCGGTGACCTCGAGCGCGGTGCACGCGTACTCCACCACCGCCGAGACGCCGCCCATCATCTCGCCGTAGGCGGGCACGACGTTGCCAATGTTGCGGCACAGGAACAGTTCGCCGGGATCGGTCTGCGTCATCATTTCCGGAACGACGCGGCTGTCGGCGCAGCAGATGAAGAGCGTCTTGGGCTGCTGCTGCGTCGCGAGCTGCTGGAAGAGCTCGCGGTTCTCGGCGAACTGCTTGCTGCGGAAACTCTCGACGCCGGCGATCAGGCGCGAGAAGGGCTTGTGGTTGGGAGCATTCATCGGTCGTTGGTGCGGTGGACGGGTCGGCGCGCAGGCCGGCCCGGGTTTCGGAGGAGGCGGCAGCTTCCGCGATCGATCCGGGCCGCGCCGGTCGGCCGACGGTGCGACCGGATGTGGGCGGAATTTCCGACTTGGCGCCGCGTCAGCCGCTCGAAGCGCCGCGCAGCGGCCGGTAGAACGCGCGGATCTCCTCGGCCAGCGCGTCGGGCTGCTCCATCGCCGCGAAGTGGCCGCCGCGCGGCATCACGCTCCAGCGCCGGATGTCGGTGAAGGTGCGTTCGGCGAGCGAGCGCGGCGGGCGGACGATCTCCGCCGGAAATTCGCAGTAGCCCATCGGCACGTCGACCGTGCGGCCGTCCGGAATGGGCCACGGGCCGTGGTGGCGCGCGTAGTACGGCCAGAACGACGAGCCGATCGCGCCGGTGAACCAGTAGAGCGAGACGTTGGCCAGGATCTCGTCCTTGGAGAACACCGATTCGACGTCGCCGCCGCAGTCCGACCAGTTGCGCATCTTCTCGGCGATCCAGGCGGCGAGGCCGACCGGGGAATCGGTCAGCGCGAAGGCGAGCGTCTGCGGCCGCGTGCCCTGCTGCGTGCTGTAGCCGGTCTCCTCGTCGAGCCAGTGCCTGAGCTCGCGGGCATAGGTCTGCTCTGCCGGCGTGCCGTGCGCCACGGCGGCCGGGTCGCGCCGCAGCGGCAGCAGGTTGAGGTGCACGCCGATGGTCTCGCGCGGATGCGCGAGGCCGATGCGCGACGACACCGACGCGCCCCAGTCGCCTCCCTGCGTCGCGAAGCGCGGGTAGCCCAGCACCCGCGTCATCAGGTCGGCGAAAGCGTCGGCCATCTGTTCGACCGACAGCCGCGGCTGGCCGGGCGCGAAGGAGAAGCCGTAGCCCGGCAGGCTCGGCGCGACCACCGTGAACGCATCGGCCGGGTCGCCGCCGAAACGCGCCGGATCGGTGAGCCGGGGAATCAGCTCGGTGAACTCGAAGACGGAGCCGGGCCAGCCGTGCGAGAGCAGCAACGGCATCGGCGCCGTGCCTTGGCCCTGCACGTGGAGGTAGTGCAGGTCGATGCCGGCGAGCGGCACCTTGAACTGGTCGAAGGCGTTGAGCCGGGCTTCCTGCGCGCGCCAGTCGAAGCGCGTGCGCCAGTATTCCGCGAGTTCCCGCATCCAGGCCAGGTCCGTGCCGTAGGCCCAGGGCGCGCCGGGCGCCTGGTCGGGAAAGCGGGTGCGCGCGAGGCGGTCCTTCAGGTCGTCGATCGCGCTGTCGGGAATGTGCGCTCGGAATGGGATGGGCGTCATGGCGGGAGGGTCGGCGGGACCGTGAGTGGCGTCGAAGAAAGACTCTACACAGCGAGCGCGCGACGTGCATCCCGGGCGTATCCACGATCGGGACGTTCTGCAGATGGCGAGCCGCCGCCGGACAGACCATCGGCTTCCACTGGTGGAATCCCGATCCACCACGTCCGGGTGGGCCGATGGTCACCGTGCGCCGGTTCGTCGAGGCAGGAACGACCTCGGCGGTCGCATCGCCGGCGCTCCAGGGCGTTCAGTTCCAGTGCGAAGACGGAGTCGGCCGGGCCGTGGCTGCAGCGAGCTTCGAGAGGCAGCGTATCGCCGTCCGTGTCGTGACGACCACCGTCATAGGAACTTCACGCCTGCAACGAACGCTCGGACGCCGTCACCTCCGCGGTGCGCGGGTCGCGCCTTTCTCGTCCGCGAACGGCCGGACCGGCACCGTCTCGCCCGGCGCGAGCGGGCCGACATGTCGCAGGACGACGAGATAGTCCGGGTCGCCGGGGGCGTAGCTGAAGAGGCCTTCGGCGATCGCTCCGGTTCCGTCCTGCGACCGCAGGCGGAGCACGAGGGTCTTGTCGGCCGTCATGGTGGCCGTGCCGACGGTCGCCTCGCGCTGCTGCGCGTCGCGCGGCTCGTGGACGGGTTGCGGCAGGCCGAGGACCGGGGCCGCTGCGAGCGGGAGTGCCAGCACCGCCGACGCCATCCACCGGCGCCCGCTCATCCGAAATAGTCCGACAGCAGCGCCATGTCCCGCAGGGCCAGGCCCGCAGGCCGCAGCAGGATCGAGCGGCGCGGTGGCAGGTACCACAGCAGCATCCTCACCACCGCCTCGGCCTGCCCGGCGGCACCGGGGATCTCGTCGATCGTCCGGTCGATGACCAGGTTGCGCGACGGCGAAGCGTTGGTCAGCACCATCAACGCCACCCGGGGTGCCGCGATGCCCCAGCCCCTTGTCAGATGGTGGTGCAGCGCCTTCGCGGTGTGCGGCGGCAGGAACTCGCGCGAGGGCGTTCCCACCAGCGACTCGCCGCCCGGCTGGATGGCGCCGTCGACCGCTGCCTCGGGCGCCTGCGCGATCTCCGCGAGATCGGCGGGATCGCCTCGATGGCTGTCGAATCTCGCCATCGAGTCGATTACGCCCATCGGAAAGACATACGCGGGCTCGGTCGCGTCGGGACTCGAGAACAGCGCCGCGCCCCGCGCCGTCGACAGCAGCAGCTCGGCCTGTCTCGCGAGGCAGTTGGATTCGAAGGGGAGGCCGGGTCGAGGCAGGTCCAGCCGCAGGTAGGTGAAGCCGTCCGGCCCTTCGAAGAACGCGGGGTCCGGGATCTCGATGGACGCGTTCCAGACGGCCTCCATCAGCGCTTCGGTCCATCCGTCCGACCGGTCCGCGGGCCGCACGTCGAGCAGATCGGCGACCCGGGCGGTCGATCGAAGGTCGTACATCCGGGTCGTGTCGATCGCGTATCGGCGGCGTTCGGGTCCGGGAGCTCCGCAGTCCGTCATGTCGTTCGATCTCCTGGAAAAGCGACCACTGTCGTGCCGGTCGAGGTGGCGGGCGCAGGGGTCGTCGTCGATCGCGAAGGTCGGACATCGGCGCGAACC
>JAKONL010000394.1 GCA_022701965.1 Burkholderiaceae bacterium
GAAGCTGACGCAGGCCTGGGGGCAGCCCGTGATCGTCGAGAACGTGCCCGGCGCGGGCGGTGCCATCGGCGCCGAGCGGGTGGCGCGTGCGACGCCGGACGGCTACACGCTGCTGATGGGCCACATCGGCACCCTGGCGGTCAATCCGTCGCTCTATCCGAAACTGCCCTACGACCCGGTGCGGAGCTTCGCGCCGGTGGCCTGGGTGGCGCGCGTGCCCAACATCCTGGTCGTGCATCCGTCGGTTCCGGCCCGGACGGTGGCCGAACTGGTGACGTTGGCCAAGGCGCGGCCAGGGACCCTGAACTACGGATCGGGCGGCAACGGCAGCGCGGCCAACCTGGCGGGGGAGTACTTCAACCTCCGGACCGGCAGCAAGATGGTGCATGTGCCGTATCGCGGCACCGCGCCGGCGGTCACCGACCTCGCGGGCGGACAGATCCAGGTCATGTTCACCGGCGCACCGGCCGTGATGCCGCAGGTCAAGGCCGGCCAGTTGCGCGCGCTGGCGGTGTCGTCGGCGCAGCGCATGGCGGCCCTGCCGCAACTGCCCACGGTGGCCGAATCGGGCTTTCCCGACTTCGAGGCCGACCAGTGGTACGGCGTCGTCGCTCCCGCCGGCACGCCGGCCGCCGTCGTCGCCAAGCTCAACGCGGCCATCAACCAGTCGCTGGTCTCGCCCGAGCTGGTCGCGCGCCTGCAGAGCGAGGGCGCCGAGGCGACGCCGACCACGCCCGAGGCCTTCGGCGAACTGATCCGCCGCGAGATCGGCCGCTGGAAACCCGTCATCCAGTCCGGCCGCGTCAAGGCCGACTGAACCACCCATCCACATACACACACGGAGACGACACGTCATGGGCATCGCATTGGGCATCATCGGTTTCGGCGAGGTCGGCGGCATCTTCGCCCGTGGCCTGATCGGCAAGGACGGCATCGACACGGTCCACGCCTGGGACCTGAAATTCGCCGATCCGGCGACGGGCGCCGGGTCGCGTGCGGCGGCCGAGCGCGACGGCGTTCGCACCGAGGCCGACATGGCGGCGCTGTGCGCGCGCGCCGACCTGCTGATCTCGGCCGTGACGGCGTCCAGCACCCTGGACGTGGCGCGCGAGGCGGCACGCGACGCGCGCGCCGGCAGCCGCTTCCTCGATCTCAATTCCGCCTCGCCAGGCACCAAGCAGCAGTGCGCCGACCTGCTGGAGGCCGTGGGCGTGGCCTATGTCGAGGCCGGCGTCATGACCTCCGTGCCGCCCTACGGCATCCGCGTGCCGATGCTGCTGGGGGGCGCACGGGCGGCCGCGCTCGCCGACGAGCTGGAGCGTTGGGGCATGGACGCGCGGGTCGTGTCCGACCGGCTGGGCGTCGCCTCGGCCATCAAGATGAGCCGCAGCATCATGATCAAGGGACTGGAAGCGCTGGTGATCGAGAGCTACACGACCGCGCGGCGCTATGGCGTCGAGGCGCACGTGCTCCCGACGTTGAAGGAGACCTTCCCGCAGATCGACTGGGACCGACAGGGCGCGTACTTCTTCAGCCGCGTCGTGCAGCACGGCAAGCGCCGGGCCGAGGAACTGCGCGAGGCCGCGCGCACGGTGCACGAAGCCGGCTTCGCGCCGACCATGGCCGGCGCGATCGCCGAGAAGCAGGACGAGGTCGCACGACTGGCGCGCGAGGGCGTCTTCGACGGACTGGCGGCCGACGCTCCCTGGGAGGCGTATGCCGACCGCCTCATCGCCCGGATGCCGCCGTCCGCAGACCCTGCCTGAACGGCCGCCGCCGAACGTGCGGTGCCGTGCCGCACGATGCCGTCGAAATGTCGAAGGAGATGGTGATCGCCGGTGAGGACGTCGCGCCAAGTCTCAGTGACTTAACATAAGCTTTCTTGTATTTATGTTTGATGCCGGGACCGATCGATGATGTCGCAGTGGATCGACTTTCTCCTGGATGTCGCAATGCTCATAAGGGTATCGCTGATGCTTGCTTTTGCCATTAATAAGCTAACGCGATTGGAATCGTAGTCTTTTACGATCAATAAATACAGAGAACACTGGCATTGAAAATTCAACACGCTTTCCAACGAGCTTGTCATTTTTAATTGAGTTGAAAGAAACCCGTTTACTGCTCTCAATGCTCCAAGCCGTTAGCCTAATTGGTTCCGAATTTTCCCGTCACAGCCAAACCATGGTCCAGTCAGTTCTCCAGACGCCGGATGGCCGATACATCGTCGTGCGCGGCCGCTTGTGGCGCGCCTCGAATCCGAATCTGTCGTCCGAGACCCGGGCCGGTCATGTCGCCTCGCTGATGCACGCGCGTCGGGCCGTCGGCTCGGCGCTGCGGGCGGCAGACGCGGACGGCTTGCGCGTGGCCCGCGCGCAGGTCGACGAGGCCAAGCGTCTGTTGGGAGAACGAGGTCCGGTGTGGTGGGACGACGGCGCGCCCGATTTGAACCGCCACATGATCCGCACCACGCCCTATGCGCCGTGGTATGCGGCACTGGAGCCTTCGGCGTCGATCGACGCCGGATCGCGTTGAAACCGACGATCGCAGAGCCTCGGAAACCATCGACCGCTCGCGAGATCCTGCCGAATATCACGATCCGTTCACGCCCTCTCGATCTCGGAGGACGCAATTTGTCTCACTTCGACGTTTCGATCGATCGGAAGCGAGGTATGTGTGCACTGTTCCCTAGGCCGCTGAATACTTAAGAAGAAAAATTCAGGTTTTCAGGATCACTGCAGACCATGAGCAATACTTCTTCACTGGCATTGGCGGTCAAGGAACTCGAAGCGGGCGAATTGCACTGGATCCTTCTGGAAGAAGCGTCCTCCTCGGACGACCTGCTGAGCTACGTGCCGCAGCATTTCAGCGAACCGCATCGGGACGCGGCCGCGGCATGGTCGGCTGGCTATCTGGCCGTTCGCGCCCGGATGCGCAAGCGAACCAAATAGCGCCGTCGATTCGACACCGGATCGCGGTCCGCATCTCCGGCACGTCGCTTCCGCGTCGATCCTGCTGCCCGTCGCCCGGCCGCAGTTCCCGGACGCCGCGAGCGGCTCTGCCACGCATCGCGTCGTGCGCCTTCGCCGTCGCGCGGCATCCCTGCCCCAGGACCGAGAAGCGTCCTACAGCCCTCGAGCATGTTTCCGTAGGAGATTCCTTCCTCGCCCGCGAAGCCCATGGTCGGGCGGATTCGATGTCCACGGAAAGGGCCGATCCTTTCGGCCCGCCTCGGACCGCTTTCCTCAAGCTCAATGGAAGACTCATGGATCTCGACGCTCGACCCCTCTCATCGGCCGCTCTCGCAGCGCAGTGGTTCGCTCCCAAGGTGGTGGTGATCACGGGTGCCTCCAGCGGCATCGGCCGTGCCACCGCCCTCGCCTTCGCCGAACGGGGTCACCACGTGGTCCTCGCCGCGCGCAGCGAGGACACGTTGCAACCGATCGCCGACGAATGCGAAACCCTCGGCGGACGGGCGCTGGTGGTGCCGACCGACGTCACCGACGCCGCGGCGGTCCGCGCCCTCGCCAACCATGCCATCGCGCATTTCGGGCATGTCGATGTCTGGTTCAACAACGTCGGGGTCGGCGCGGTCGGATTGTTCGACGAGACGCCGATCGAAGCGCATCGCCGCGTCGTCGAATCGAACCTGCTCGGCCACATGCATGGCGCCCACGCCATCCTGCCGCATTTCCGTGCCCAGGGTCGCGGCACGCTCGTCAACATGATCTCGCTGGGTGCCTGGGTCCCCTCCCCTTACGCGACCGCCTACACGGCCGCCAAGTTCGGACTGCGCGGATTCAGCGAGGCATTGCGCGCCGAGCTTTCGGCGACGCCGGACATCCACGTGTGCGAGGTCTATCCGACCTTCGTCGATACGCCCGGCATCACGCACGGGGCCAACTACACCGGCCGCAGCCTCAAACCGCCGCCGCCGCTGCTGGACCCCCGACGCATCGCCTCTGTGGTGGTGTCGCTGTCGAGCCGCCCGCAGCACAAGGTGTACGTCGGCGCGCCCGCATGGCCGGGCATCGTCGCGCAGGCACTGGCGCCGGGCTGGGTCGGCCGGACGATGATGTGGGTCACGGGCCGGGCACTCGAACGGTCGACTCCCGTCGAAGAGACGGACGGCAATCTCTACGAGGCGTCGCACGGAAACGGCGTCGATGGCGGCTTCCGCGCATCGATGAGCCCGAGCGCCACGCAGGCCTCGAAGGCGGCCCTGGCGATCGGTGCCGTGGCGCTGGTCGTCTGGGCGCTCAAGCCGTCCAGGCGTCGCTGAGCGGATCGGCGGCGGATCGGCAACTCCCTCCGCCGAAGCGACGGCCCGGTCAGTTGGCGAAGAGGACGTTCTCCCTGACCAGCATCGACCCGTCCGGCAGGGTCTGCACGAAACCCCGGTCCTCGAGCGATTTCATGACGCGACTCACCATCTCGCGGGACGCGCCCACCATCTTGCCGAGGTCCTGACGCGAGATCTTGTCCCGGATCACCAGCGCGCCCTGGCCGTCGTCGACGGCGAACTCGATCAGGAGGCGGGCGATGCGGCCGTGGACGTCCATCAACGCCAGCGACTCGATCTTGCGGTCGGCCGCACGCAGGCGCTGCACCAGCACACGCATGATGTTGTGCGTCATCGACGACGCGTCGGGCAGGCAGTGCCAGAACGCGGCGCGGTCGAGTTCCAGCACGTCGGTGTCGGTCTCGGTGCGCACGGTGGCGGAATGAGGCTCGTCGTCGATCAGGCTCATCTCGCCGACGTAGTCGCCCTGCTGCAGGAGCGAGAAGATCACCTCGCGACCCCGGCCATCGGTGCTCAGGACCTGGGCACGGCCGGTCAGGATGATGTAGAGCGCCTCGGAGGACTTGCCCTGCTCCACGATCAGTTCGCGTTTCTTGTAGCGCTTCTTGACGATCGCGTCGGCGACGACCTGCGCCTGCGTCGGGGTCAGCGACGCGAACAGGGGGACGCGCAGGAGCAGGTCCAGATTGGAAAGGATGGTCATTGCCGGGCCCGGCGCACGGGAACGGGATTCCCGGGGGGACATGGTGTGGAGATGCGCCTTTTTATCAGGGCGGGAGGACATTGGGAATCTGGCGAAGTCGCAATCGTCGCTTCGTCCCCGCGCACGGCGTCGCCGGAACGGCGGCGTGAACCGGTCGGCGATCGATGACGTTAACCTGAGGGCATGTTCACTCTCTCCCTTTTCGACGAAACGCCGGTCGAGGAAACCTACCGCGTCGCCTTCGAGCGCTGGCTGAACGACAAGCGCGCGACGGGCGACCTGCGGCAACCGGCATCGGTCCAGGTCTACCGGGACATGTGGGACGCCTTCATGGCCTGGTGCCTCGGACGGGTTCCGCCGTTGCCGCTGTCGTCGCTGACCCTGGAGGACCTGCAGGCGTTCCAGGCCGCCCGCTTCGGACGCCGCAACACCGACCTCTCGCTGTCGCCCCGGCACGCCCTGCGGCTCGTTCGCCTGGTCGACCGTGTTCTCAAGCACCATGCGCGGCACACCGGCACGCCGGCCAACTTGGCGGCCGCCGACTGGATCGCCTCGCGACCCGAGGTGCGCTTCGCCGACGCGGCCCAGGGCGATCCGCTGCCGGAGTTCCTCTCCGTCGCGGAGGCTCGCCTCCTGATCTCGTTCGTCTCCAGCGCCCGGCCTCGTCCCGGTCTCTCGCCCTCGCGGCGCGACAGCCATGTCGCCTTCACCTGGCAGGAACTGCGCGACCGCACGGCGGTGGCGCTGCAGCTGGGCGGCGGACTGACGCCGGGCGACGTCCGCGCGCTCACGCTCGCCTCGCCGATCATGTCCGGCGAGGTCGGCGGACGCTCCCGGCCCCGCCGGATCGCCGTGCCCGGCAACGGCAGTTCGACACCGCGCGAGACACCCCTGGCGCCCTGGGCGGCCGAGCTGCTGCAGTACTGGCTGCAGGTGCGCGTCGAGGCCCGCATCCAGGGCGACCTGCTGTTCCCCGCCACCCGCTCGGGCCGCCCCTGGCCGAAGGAGGCGCAGTACCGCTGCGCGATGGGCGTGCTGGAGGACGCCGGACTCGACCGCGTCGAAGGCGGCTCGTTCCAGCTGCGCCACACCTTCGCCCTGCGGCAGTTGCGCCGCGGCGTCGCGCCGGTGGTCGTCGCCCGCTGGCTGGGCGTCGCGCCCGAACTGATGGACCGCTACCGCCGCGTGCTGACCTCCCCGGTCGACGTGATCTAGGACGCGTTCGCGCAACGAAGGAAGGCCCCGGCGGGCCGGCTGCGGAGGCTTTCCGCGCCGGCCCGTCGGGGCCTTCTCGTCCGTGACCGACGGCGACGTCGTGCGTCAGTGTCCCGATGCGCCCGAGGCGCCGATGCCGGTCTCCGAGCGCACCTGCTGCGGCAGGAAGCCGGCGCGATCCCGTGCCGCGCGCGGGCTCTTGTCCAGGATCGAGAACAGCCAGATGCCGACGAAACCGATGGTCATCGAGAACAGCGCCGGCGATGCGTACGGAAACAGCGCCGAGCCCTTGGGATAACCCAGCGTGGCTTCCCACACCGCCGGCGAGACGATCGTCAACGCCACCGAGGAGACCAGACCCAGGAAGCCGCCGATGACCGCGCCGCGCGTGGTGCAGTCCTTCCACAGCACCGACATCAGCAGCACCGGAAAGTTGGCCGAGGCCGCGATGGCGAAGGCCAGGCTCACCATGAAGGCGATGTTCTGCTTCTCGAAGGCGATGCCCAGGACCACCGCGATGACGCCCAGCGCCACTGTCGTGATGCGCGAGACCTTCAGTTCCGACTTGCTGTCGGCCTGGCCCTTCTTGATCACCGTGGCGTAGATGTCGTGCGACACCGCCGAGGCGCCCGAGAGCGTCAGCCCGGCCACCACCGCCAGGATGGTGGCGAAGGCGACGGCGGAGATGAAGCCCAGGAACACGTTGCCGCCGACCGCCTTGGCCAGGTGCACCGCCGCCATGTTGCCGCCGCCCAGCAGACCGCCCTTGGCATCGAGGAACTCGGGATTCGTCAGCACGAAGGTGATGGCGCCGAAGCCGATGATGAAGGTCAGGATGTAGAAATATCCGATCCACGTGGTGGCCCACAGCACCGACTTGCGCGCTTCCTTGGCGTTGGGCACCGTGAAGAAGCGCATCAGGATGTGCGGCAGTCCGGCGGTGCCGAACATCAGCGCCATGCCGAAGCTGATGGCCGAGATCGGGTCCTTGATGAAGCCGCCCGGGCCCATGATGGAGAAGCCGTCGGCGGCCGCCGCCTCGGGGGTCTTGCCGGCCGCCCGGGCGATCCCCGTCTTGATCTCCACCGCCT
>JAKONL010000407.1 GCA_022701965.1 Burkholderiaceae bacterium
GCCGAGGTCACGGTGCTCGACCGGCAGGAAGGCCCGGCCCTGGAAACCAGCTTCGCGAACGCCGGCCAGGTGTCGCCGGGCTACTCGACGCCCTGGGCGGCGCCGGGCATTCCGCTCAAGGCGATGAAGTGGATGTTCCAGAAGCACGCGCCGCTCGCGATCCGCCTGGACGGCAGCCTGTTCCAGCTGCGCTGGATGGCGCAGATGCTGCGCAACTGCTCGCCCGAGCGCTACGCGGTCAACAAGGAACGCATGATGCGCGTGGCCGAATACAGCCGTTCCTGCCTGCAGCAGCTGCGCGCGGACACCGGCATCCAGTACGAGCAGCGCACCGGCGGCACGCTGCAGGTCTTCCGCACCCAGGCGCAGCTCGACGCCGTGCAGCGCGACATCGACGTCCTGCGCGAATGCAACGTGCCGTTCGAGCTGCTCTCGCGCGACCAGCTCGCCCGGGCCGAGCCCGCGCTGGCGCAGGCGCGCGACCGGCTGGTCGGCGGACTGCGGTTGCCCAAGGACGAGACCGGCGACTGCCACATGTTCACCAACCAGCTGGCCGAACTCGCGCGCGGCCTGGGTGTCGACATGCGATTCGAGCAGAAGGTCGACGGCCTGCTGGCCGAGGGCGACCGCATCGTCGGTGTCCGCGTGAACGGCCAGGTGCTCAAGGCGGACCGTTTCGTCCTGGCCTTCGGCAGCTATTCGCGCCAGGCGCTGGCGCCGCTGGGCATCGACCTGCCGGTCTACCCGGTCAAGGGCTACTCGCTGACGGTACCGCTGGTCGATCCGGCGCTCGCGCCGCAATCGACCGTGCTGGACGAGACCTACAAGATCGCCGTCACCCGATTCGACGACCGAATCCGCGTCGGCGGCATGGCCGAGCTCGGCGGCTACGACCTGCGCCTGAACCCGGCGCGGCGGGCGACGCTGGAGCTGGTCGTGGACGACCTGTTCCCGGGCGGCGACGTCTCCCGCGCCACCTTCTGGACCGGCCTGCGTCCGATGACGCCCGACAGCACGCCGATCGTGGGCGCCACGCGCTATCCGAACCTGTTCATCAACACGGGCCACGGCACGCTCGGCTGGACCATGGCCTGCGGTTCCGGCCGGCTCATCGCCGATCTGGTCACCGGGCAGCGGCCCGAGATCAGCACCGAGGGGCTCGGCATCGACCGCTACGGCGCCGCGCCCCGTCAGGGCGCTTCGTCGGCGCCCCCGCGCCTCAGCGCAACTGGCCGTTGAGGTAGGGCTCGGGATCGACCGCGGTCCCGTTCTTGCGCACCTCGAAATGCAGCTTGACGCGGTCGGCGTCGCTCTGCCCCATCTCCGCGATCTTCTGGCCCTTCTGCACCGTGTCGTTCTCCTTCACGAAGATCGTCTGGGTGTGCGCATAGGCCGTGAGGAAGACGTCGTCGTGCTTCACGATGACCATGTTGCCGTAGCCGCGCAACTGCCCGCCCACGTAGACCACCCGGCCGTCGGCGGCCGCGAGGATCGGATCGCCCGCCTGACCGGCGATGTCGAGACCCTTGTTCTTGTTGCCGTCGAAGCGCGCCAGCGTCGGGCCCGGTGCCGGGCGCATGAAGATCGCGGGGAACAGCGGCTGCGGCGGCTGCGGCGCCTGCATCGGTGGCGGCGAGGGCGGCACGACGATGGCGGGTTCGACCCGGCGCGGTACCGGCGGCGGCAGGGGCGTCAGCGGCACGTTGGAGGCGCAGCCGGCGAGCGTGGCGGCGATGGCCAGGACGACGACGAGGCCGGCCGTACGACGGCCCGCCGGCGAGGAGGGGGAGTGGGGTGAGGGAAGGGCGTGCATCTGGGGATTGGAACGCATGTGCGTCGAACGTTTCCTCGGGCGAACCAGCAGGCGGCGTCAGGGCGCCGGGGCGACCATGCGGCGCAGCAGCGGCTGGCGGGCCATCACCGCGTCGCGCGGACCGGCGTCGAGCACGCGCCCGGCTTCCATCAGCACCACGGTGTCGAAGCGGTCCAGCAGGCTCAGGCGGTGGATCGAGGCCACGATGCAGGCCTGCGGGAAGGCCGACGCGATGCGCTGGAGCACGCGCGATTCCGTCGCCGCGTCGAGCGCACTGGTCGGTTCGTCGAGCAGCAGCAGCGAACTGTGCTGCGCGGCCAGTACGCCGCGCGCGAGGCACAGCCGCTGGCGCTGGCCGCCGGAGAGGTTGAAGCCGCGCTCGGAGATCGGCGTGTCGAGGTCGCTGCCCGTCGCGGCCAGCACCTCGTCGAAGGCGCTGGCGTGGATCGCGGCCTGCAGCGCCGCCTCGTCGGCGGGCTCGCCGAAGGTGAGGTTCTCGCGCACGCTGGCCTCGAAGACCTCGGTCTCCTGCGGGATCAGCGTGGCGAGCCGGCGCAGGCGCGGCCAGTCGGCAGCGTGGTCGTCGACGCTCAGCGTTCCGGCGCCCGGCGCGTACAGCCCCGCGAGCAGGCGCAGCAACGTGCTCTTGCCGCCGCCGCTCGGGCCCACCAGCGCGATGCGCTGGCCGCGTCGCAGCGCCAGCGCCACGTCGTGCAGGCCGCTCGGTTCCCGAACGCCGGCTTCCGCGGCTGCGGGCACTGCCGCCTCGCCGCGTGATGCATAGCGCCAGGTCAGGCCGGCGATGTCGATCCGTGTCCATGCGGCTTCGCGGTCGACATCCTGCACGGTGCCGACGGCCGGGGCCGCCCAGATCGGAGCCGCGCTGCTGTAGTCGGTGTGCATGCGCGCGAAGAACTGGAAGTTCGCCGCCATCGACGACACCACGCTGGCCGCCTGCTGCGCGTACTGGTAGATCATGAAGACCGCGCCCAGCATCACCGCCCGGCCCGGGCCCTGCGCCTGCCAGACGTAGAGCACGACCAGGCCCCAGGTCAGCGCCAGGCCCATCAGGTCGACCGCGAACCACTTGCCCTCGTTGAGCACCACGGTGCGCTTGAGTGGCGCGGACACCGCCTCCATCCGTCGGCGCAGCAGCCGGCGCGACGCCTGCTGCAGCCGCAGGCCGATCACCGTCGACGCGTTGCCCAGGAAGTCGAGCAGCGCCGACACGTAGCGCCGGTCGGCGTCGTTCTCGGCGCGCGCGAGCCGCATCAGCGCGCGGTCGAAGCGCACCACGATGAAGCCGATCACCACGTAGCCCGCGATCGCCAGCCCGCCCGCCGAACGCGCGAGCAGCGTGAGCGCCACCAGCGGGCCGACGAAGTTGACGATGTTGGTGAGGTAGATGAACTGGTTCTGCGCGAAGTCCGACAGCGCCTTGCTCGCCTGGTGCACGCGATGCTGCAGCTCGCCCGAATGATGGCCGTCGTGCCAGGCCAGCGGCGCGCCCGAGATGCGGCCGTAGAGGTCGTCCGCCAGCGACTCGCGCACCCGGACGCCGACATTGCGCTCCAGGATGCGGCCTGGCCCGTGCACCGTCCACGACAGCACGTAGACCCCGGCCAGCGCGCCGATCCAGCGGGCCGACTCCGCCAGGCTCCCGGCCTGCAGCGCGTTGATCGCCTGGCCGGCGAGCCAGGGCATCGCCAGGCGCATCAGCTGCGATGTCGCAAGCAGCGCGGTGGCGCCGAGCAACTGCCGTCGCGCACCGGCCGCGTAGTGCCAGAGCGCGCCGTAGAGCTCGCGGATCGCGTTGCCCGGTGTACCGATCGCGGCGCCGGCCATCGGCGGCTACTTCACGGGAATCGGCGTCGCGCGGTCGACCGGCACGGCGGTCACGCTGTTCTGCGGCGAGCCGTCGACCAGCCGGTCGGAGTAGGAGAGATAGATCAGCGTGTTGCGCTTCGCGTCGACCAGGCGCACCACGCGCAAGCGCTTGAACAGGATCGACTGGCGCTCGCTGAACACTTCGTCGCGCTGCTTGAGCGGTTCGGTGAACGAGACCGGGCCGACCTGGCGGCAGGCGATCGACGCCTCGGCCTTGTCCTCGGCCAGCCCGACGGCGCCCTTGATGCCGCCGGTCTTGGCGCGCGAGACGTAGCAGGTCATGCCCGGCACCTTCGGGTCGTCGTAGGCGTCGACGACCACCTTGTGGTCGGGGCCGATCAGCTTGAAGGCGGTGTCGACTTCGCCGACCTGTTCGGCCGAGGCGATGGACGTGGCGCCCATCGCGCCGCAGAAGCAGGCGATGGCAAGGAGGAGCGCGCGTTGCGTCATGGAGGAAAGAACCTTCAGTCGATGTCGAGGGTGTGGACGCGGTCGAAGCTGCCGCCGCGCCGGTCGTCGAAGTAGAAGCGCAGCGCTTCGCGCACGGTGCGGAAGGCGATCTCGTCCCAGGGAATCTCGTCCTCGGCGAAGAGCTTCGCTTCCATGGTCTCGTGGCCCGGGTCGAAGCGGTCGTTCAGGAGCTTCGCGCGATAGAACAGATGCACCTGGCCGACGCGGATCACGCTCATGACGGCGAACAGGTCCTGCATCTCGAATTCGGCGCCGGCCTCCTCGACGGTTTCGCGCGCCGCGCCCTGCGACGTCGATTCGCCGAGTTCCATGAAGCCGGCCGGCAGGGTCCACTTGCCGCGACGCGGTTCGATGTTGCGCTTGCACAGCAGCACGCGGTCGCCCAGCACGGGAATGGTGCCGACCACGTTGTTCGGATTCTCGTAGTGCACGGTGTGGCACGCCGGGCAGATCGCGCGCTCGCGCGTGTCGCCATCGTCGGGCACCCGGTACGCCACGGCCGCGCCGCAGTTCCTGCAATGCTTGATCGGCGGATTCACGGGGCGCTCAGCCGATCCTGACGGTCAGGGTCGGCAGGCCGGTGACGGTGCCCACCAGCGTGTCGCCCGCCACCACGGCCGCCACGCCTTCGGGCGTGCCGGTGAAGATCAGGTCGCCGGGCTGCAGCTCCCAGGCCGCCGAGAGGTGCTCGATGGTCTCGGCGATGCTCCAGATCAGCTTGCTCACGTTGCTGCGCTGACGGTCGGTGCCGTTGACCTGCAGGGCGATCTCGGCCTTCTCGACGTCGCCGGCATCGGCCACCGGCACGATCGGGCCGATCGGCGCGCTCTGCTCGAAGGCCTTGCCGATCTCCCACGGGCGACCCTGCTTCTTCATCTCGTTCTGCAGGTCGCGGCGCGTCATGTCGAGCCCGACCGCGTAGCCGTAGACGTGCTTGTGGGCGTCGGCCGCGGCGATGTTCCGGCCGCCGGTGCCGATGGCCGCGACCAGCTCGATCTCGTGGTGCAGGTTGCGGGTGAGCGTCGGGTAGGCCATGGTGCCGGTCTCGCCGTCGGCGACGAAGCGGACCGCGTCGGCCGCCTTCATGAAGAAGAACGGTGCCTCGCGGCCGGTGAAGCCCATCTCCTTGGCATGGTCCTCGTAGTTGCGGCCGACGCAGTAGATGCGGTGGACCGGAAAGCCGGCATCCTGGCCGACGACGGGGATCGACACCACGGGCGCCGGCGGGAATACATACGTGGAAGACATCGTTCTGCGTCCTGGTTCAAGCGAGAGGGGCAGTGTGCCAGAGGCCGGGTCTATGCTCGGCGCCATGATGAAGCTGTACAACTACTTCCGCTCGTCGTCGTCCTACCGCGTGCGCATCGCGCTGGCGCTCAAGGGCCTGCCCTACGAGTACGCGCCGGTGCACCTGGTGCGCGGCGAGCAGAGCCTGCCGCCTTACGCCGACCTGTCTGCGGACCGCCTGCTCCCGCTGCTCGAGGTGCCCACGGACGCAGGTGTCGAGCGCTTCACGCAGTCGCTCGCGATCATCGAGTACCTCGACGAGACCCATCCCGAACCGCCGCTCTTGCCGCGCGATCCGGCCGCGCGTGCGCGGGTCCGCGCCCTGGCCCAGACCATCGCCTGCGAGATCCATCCGGTGAACAACCTGCGCGTGCTGAAGTACCTGGTCGGCGAGATGGGCGTGGACGAAACGGCCAAGCTGCGCTGGTACCGCCACTGGGTGCGCGAGGGGCTCGAAGCCTTCGAACGGCAACTCGCCCAGCGTCCGCCGAGCCGTTTCTGCGACGGCGACGCACCGACGCTGGCCGACTGCTGCCTGGTGCCCCAGATCTTCAACGCGCAGCGTTTCGACTGCGACCTCGATGGCCTGCCGCGCACCATGGCCGCCTACGAGGCCGCGGCGCGGCTCGACGCCTTCGAGCGCGCGCATCCGTCGCGCTGTCCCGATGCGCAGTCCTGAGATGGTGTCCGACTGGCTGGTACCCGCGTGGCCGGTGCCGGCCCAGGTGAAGGCGACGTGCACCACGCGCGCGGGCGGCGTCTCGCGCGGTCCGTATGAGGGACTGAACCTCGGCCGGCACGTCGGCGACGACCCGGCCGACGTCGCGGCCAACCGCGCGCTGCTTCACGAGGCGATCGGCGTGCGCCCGGTCTTCCTGCAGCAGGTCCACGGGACGGACGCGATCGTCCTGGATCCACGCGATGCGCTGTGTTCCGACGGCGCCGTCGCCGACGCCTGCACGACCACATCGCCCGGAGTGGCCTGCACCATCATGGTGGCCGACTGCCTGCCGGTGCTGTTCGCGAACGTCGCGGGCACCCGCGTCGCCGCGGCGCATGCAGGTTGGCGCGGGCTGGCCGCCGGCGTGCTCGAGAGAACGGCCGCGACGTTCGGCGGCGAGCCGGTCGTCGCCTGGCTGGGCCCGTGCATCGGACCGGGCGAGTTCGAGGTCGGCGACGAAGTTAGAGCCCTATTCAAAGCACATTCGCCCGACGCCGCGGCCTGCTTCACACCGGCTCCGGTACGCGGGAAGTGGTGGGCCGACCTGCCCGCGCTCGCACGCCAGCGCCTGCACTCGGCGGATGTCGGGATGGTCTGCGGCAACGACGGCAGCGATGCCTGGTGCACCGTACGCAATCCGTTACGTTTTTTTTCCCACCGCAGGGACGGCGTCAGCGGCCGGTTCGCGGCCTGCGTCTGGATCGATCCCTCCCACCGGTGATTCGGCTGCCGCACGCCGGGCGGCATCCTGCGCGGCGAGCTCGCGCTCGCGGTTGCGGCGCCGCCGCGCGGGTGAGTTCATCAGGTAAACCACCAAGGCGACGGGCGCCACGCCATAGAGTAGAAACGTGAAGACGGCGCCCAGTACGGTTCCGGTGGTGTTGGTGGCCTCGGCCACCGCCATCATCAGGGCGACGTAGAGCCAGGCGATGACGACGATATGCATGGGTATGCAGGATACTTTCAAAAAGCCGCAACGAGCCCGCGCAGGGTGATGATCGAGGAGACACGACGATGAACCAGCAGGCCACGGCCGCGGATGCCTTCGGGCCCTTCCAGCAGGCACTGACCCAGGGTTGGCAGAAGGCCATGGAATCGTTCGGCGCGAACGGGAATCCCGGGGTCGGCGGTGCGACACCGCCGAAGCTCGCGCTGCTGCCCGACAAGCTCCGCGAGATCCAGCAGCGCTACGTGGAGGAGGCGACCGAACTGTGGCGCCAGGGTGCGGTACCCAAGCCCGCGGGGGACCGGCGCTTTGCATCCGAGGCCTGGAGCGGCAATCCGATGTCGTCGTTCACGGCGGCGGTGTATCTGCTCAACGCCCGCACCCTGATGGGCATGGCCGACGCCGTCGATACCGATCCGAAGACCCGCGCCAGGCTGCGCTTCGCGATCGAGCAGTGGCTCGCGGCCACGTCGCCGAGCAACTCGCTGGCCTTCAATGCCGAAGCGCAGAAGAAGGCCCTCGAGAGCCAGGGCCAGAGCATCGCCAAGGGCATGCAGAACATGCTCCACGACATCCGCCAGGGTCACCTCAGCATGACCGACGAGAGCGCCTTCGAGGTCGGCCGCAACGTGGCCACCTCCGAGGGCGCGGTGGTGTTCGAGAACGACCTGTTCCAGCTGCTCGAATACAAGCCGCTGACCGACAAGGTCTACGAGCGTCCGTTCCTGCTGGTGCCGCCGTGCATCAACAAGTTCTACATCCTCGACCTGCAGCCGGAGAACTCGCTGATCCGCTACGCGGTCGAGCAGGGCCATCGCGTGTTCGTCGTGAGCTGGCGCAACCCCGACGAGTCGATGCGCGACTACACCTGGGACCGCTACATCGAGGACGCCGCCATCAAGGCGATCCACACGGTGCAGGAGATCGCCGGCGAAGGCCCGGACCGCAAGCTCAACGCGCTGGGCTTCTGCGTCGGCGGCACGATCCTCGGCACGGCGCTGTCGGTGCTGGCCGCGCGCGGCGAGAAACCGGTGGCCTCGGTCACGCTGCTGACCACGCTGCTCGATTTCAGCGACACCGGCATCCTCGACATCTTCATCGACGAGCCGATGGTCAGGTACCGGGAAATGCAGATGGGGCAGGGCGGCCTGCTGCCGGGCTCGGACCTGGCGTCGACCTTCAGCTTCCTGCGGCCGAACGACCTGGTGTGGAACTACGTCGTGGGCAACTACCTCAAGGGCGAGACGCCGCCGCCCTTCGACCTGCTCTACTGGAACAGCGACGCCACCAACCTGCCCGGTCCGTTCTACGCCTGGTACCTGCGCAACACCTACCTGGAGAACAGGCTCGCGGTGCCCGATGCGCTGACGGTCTGCGGCGAGAAGATCGACCTCGGCCGCATCGATATTCCGGCCTACATCTACGGTTCGCGCGAGGACCACATCGTGCCGATCGATGGCGCCTACGCATCAACGCGCCTGCTCACGGGCAAGAAGCGCTTCGTGATGGGCGCCTCGGGCCACATCGCCGGGGTGATCAACCCGCCGGCGAAGAAGAAGCGCAGCCACTGGATCCGCGAGGATGGCAAGCTGCCCGAGACGCAGGTCGAATGGCAGCAGAAGGCCGTCGAGCATCCGGGCAGCTGGTGGACCGACTGGTCGCAGTGGCTCAAGGGCCATGCCGGCAAGCAGATCGC
>JAKONL010000423.1 GCA_022701965.1 Burkholderiaceae bacterium
CCTTGTAGCCCTGCTCGACATAGGACTGCGCTTCCTCGGCCATCGAGGCCGCGGGCTGGTAGCCGAGCGCGATGCCGCCCGCATACGCCGGGATGCGGCGCCTGGAGCCGCCCAGCAGCTCGTAGAGCGGCATCTTGGCAGCCTTGCCGCGGATGTCCCAGAGCGCCATGTCGATGCCCGAGAGCGCCAGGCAGGTGCCCGCCCCGAGGCCGTGGCTCGACAGCTGCATGCGGTGCACGCGCTGCCAGGCGCCCACCACGTCGGTGGCGTTCATGCCGACCAGCAGCGGCTGCAGCGTGTTGTGCACCAGCGCGACGATCGCCCCGGGGCTGCGTCCGGGATGCGCCTCGCCGTAGCCGGTGACGCCTTCGGAGGTCTCGACGCGGATGACGATGCAGTCGCGCTTGAGCGTGCTGCCGATGCCCATGGTCACGGTCTTGCCTTCGGGCAGGCGGTAGGACAGCGGCACGGCGGTGATGCGGGTGATCTTCAAGGTGGAGGCTCCTGGGCGTTGCGAGGTGAGAACACTTCGGGGTTGACGATGTTGGGCGGGCGCTCGCCGCGCAGCAGGGCGCCGAGCGTGTCGACCGCGAGCAGGCCCATCGCGCGCTCGGCCTCCTGCGTGAGGCCGGCGAGGTGCGGCGTGAGCAGCACGCCGGGGTGGCTGCGCAACGGGCTGTTCGCGGGCAGCGGCTGGGTCTCGAACACGTCGAGCACGGCGCCGGCGAGCTCGCCGGCGGCCAGCGCGTCGGCGAGGTCGCCCTCGCGCACCACGGGGCCGCGACCGACGTTGACCAGCACGGCGCCCGGACGCGTCCTGGCGAGCAGCGACCGATCGACCATGCCCCGCGTCCGCGGCGTGAGCGGGCAGGCGACGACGATGAAGTCGCTGGCCTCGAACAGGGCCGCGAGTGTCATGGTCTCGATGCCCGGCGGTACGCGGGAGGGCGTGTTCGCACAGACCGCCAGCCGCATGCCGAAGCCGTCCTGTGCGATCGCACCGATGCGCTGGCCGACCGCGCCGAAGCCGATGACACCCAGCGTGCGCCCGCGGAGTTCGAAGGTGCGCGCACCGGCCTGCGCGCGCGCGGCCCACTCGCCGGCGCGCACGCGGGCATCGAAGTCGGCGAGCTGGCGGCTGTGGGCGAACAGTGCCGCGAAGACGTATTCCGCCACCGCGTTGGCATTGACCGCGGGCGTGTTGCCGACCGGGATGCCGCGCGCCGTCGCGTGTTCGACCGGTATGAAGTCGAGACCTACGCCCTGGCGCATGACCGCGCGCAGCGTGCAGGGGGGCTCGAAGACATCGACCGGCAGCTGGCGCCGCACCACGAGGCCGTCGGCATGCGCGACCGCTTCGCGCAGCGCGTCGTCGCTCTCCGAACGGCCCAGGCCCTCGGGCAGGCAGGCCACGTCCGCCCATGCGGCGAGCCGGTCGTGCGCCAGGGGATGCAGCGGATCGGTGACAAGCACTCGAGGCCTGCCCACGCTCGTCTCGATGCGTGCCAAGGATCGACTCCTTAAGTTGTGTGACAAATCTATCACACAACTTCGAATGACGACACGGGTCGAACCCGTGTCGCTACTTCGTGGCGGAAGTCTTCCTGCGCATCGGCGGCACGGGGTCGGCGACACCGAGCTTGGCGCGTGCCAGGCGTTGCGCGGCGGCCCGGCTGTCGCCGGTCCAGAACTCCCGCCCGGCGCCTTGCAGGCGCACGCCGGTGTTCTTCATGTGCATGAAGGCGGCCGTGCGGGCCGCCCCGGCGTCGCGCGCGCGGATGGCCGCGCACAGCGCCTCGTGTTCGGCCAGCACCTCGGCGGCAAGGTCGGCGCGGCGCGCCTCGTTGCTTCGCGTGACGCGGATGGCATCCCGCAAGGCGCGGGTGAGCATGCCGAGCAGGTCGGTGTAGAGCGGGTTCTGCGCGCCCCGGGAGATGGCGATGTGGAACGCCAGGTCCTCCTCGACGCCGTCCCCGCCGGCCCTGACCGCCCGGGCGATGGCGCGCAGCGCCTGCTGGATCTGCGTCATCTGCGCGGCGGTGCGGCGTTCGGCGGCGAGGGCGGCCATCTCGGCCTCGATGCCGCGCCGGAGCTCGAGGATGCGCAGCACGCCCTGCGCCGGGTCCGGGTCGACGCGGCCGAGCCGGAACGCCTCGGACTCCTTGGGATCGCGCACCACGGTCCCGCTGCCCTGCCGCGTCTCGACCAGGCCCTCGGATTTGAGCCGCGAGATGGCTTCGCGGATCACGGTCCGGCTGACGCCGTAGTGCTCGGTCATCGACAGCTCGGTCGGCAGGCGCGTGTCGGCAGGGTAGACGAGCGAGCGGATGTCCGCGGCAAGCAACCCAGTGACGCGGTCGGCGAGCGTGCCTTCGGGCGCGGAGCGGGTGTCGCCGGGTCCGGCGGATCGTGAAATGGAGGAAGCCATGCTGGCGTGTCGTGAGTCGGATTCGAGCTCCGCAGAATACCATCGGCGCCGCCTCCCTTGACAGATTCGTATGATGTATTTGTAATACGAAAGATGAACGACGAAGCAGTGCCCCGTGCCTTCCTGTGTCGCCGTCTCACGCCGGCCGTCGAGTCGGCGCTGCACGAGCGCTTCATGCTCGAAGTGAACGCCGACGATTCCATCCTGCCGCCGGCCCGCATCGCCGAACGCGCACGCGGGTCCGAAATCCTCTTCGTCACGGCCACGGAGGTCGTCGACGCCACCGTGCTCGACGCGCTCGCGCCGACGCTGCGCACGGTGGCGACGCTGTCGGTCGGCTACGACCACATCGACATGGCGGCGGCGCGCGCGGCCGGCGTGAGAGTCCTGAACACGCCTGACGTACTCAGCGACGCCTGCGCCGAGGTCGCGTTGATGCTGCTGCTCAACGCCTGCCGCCGCGCTCTGGAGGCCGACCGCCTGGTGCGCAGCGGCCAGTGGGCCGGATGGGCGCCGACGCAACTGCTGGGACTGGGCCTGGTCGGCCGCAGGCTGGGCATCTTCGGCATGGGCCGCATCGGTCGCGCCATCGCCGAGCGGGCGCGCGCCTTCGGCATGCGCATCCACTATCACAACCGCACCCGCCTCGACGCGGCGCAGGAACAGGGCGCGACCTATCACGAGACGCTCGACGGCATGCTCACTGCCGTCGATGCGCTGATGATCGCGGCGCCCGGTTCGCCCTCGCTGCGCGGAACCTTCGACGCCCGGCGGCTCGCGCGGCTTGCAGAGGGCGCCGTGGTCGTCAACATCTCGCGCGGCGACCTGGTCGACGACGAGGCGCTGATCGCGGCGCTGACGTCGGGACGCGTGCGGGCGGCGGGCCTCGACGTGTTCGCCGGCGAGCCGCACATCCATCCGGGCTATCGCACGCTCGACAACGTATTCCTCACGCCGCACATCGGCAGCGCCACCCACGAGACGCGCGACGCGATGGGCTGGCTGCTCATCGACGGCATCGAGGCGCTGGCGGAAGGCCGCATGCCCGACAACCTGCTGCGCTGAGCGAACGAGAATCCACCGAGTTTTCCAGGAGCAACGAATGAACAAGAAGATCGGATTGATCGGCGTGGGCCTGATGGGCCACGGCATCGCCAGCAACATCGCCAAGCACGGCTACCCGCTCACCGTGCTCGAGCATCCAGGCAACCAGCCGCTCGACACGCTGAAGGCCGCGGGTGTGGGCACCTGCACGACGGCGAGCGAACTCGCCGGCGGCGTCGACATCCTGCTGCTGTGCGTCACCGGCTCGCCCCAGGTCGAGGCGGTGCTGCTCGGCGAGGACGGCGAAAGCGGCAGGGGCGGCGTGCTGCAGGGCCTGCGTCCGGGCCTGATCGTCATCGATTGCTCCACCGCGATCCCGACCTCCTCCGAGCGCCTCGCCGCGCGCGTGGCCGAAGCCGGCGGCCGCTTCATGGACGCGGCAATGACCCGCACGCCCAAGGAGGCGGCCGAGGGGCGCCTCAACCTTCTGGTGGGCGCCGACGAGGCGCTGTTCGCCGAAGTGCGCCCGTTGCTGGAGTGCTTCGCCGAGAACATCACGCGCGCGGGGCCGGTCGGCGCGGGCCACCGGATGAAGCTGCTGCACAACTACGTCTCGCTCGGCTCGGTGGCGCTCATTGCCGAGGCCGCCGCCTGCGCCGAGCGTGCCGGCGTCGCTCCGGAGGTCTTCGTCGAGGTGCTGGGCAAGGGTGGCGGCGGCGGCACGGCGCTCGAACGCCTGAAGCCGGTACTCCTCGCGAAGGACCCGAGCGGCCTGCGCTTCGCGATGTCGAATGCGCTCAAGGATCTCGGCTACTACACCACCATGGCCGCCGACAGCGGCTCCGCCCGCACCATCGCCGAAGGTGTGCGCCAGACCTTCGAGCGCGCCACGCAGGAGGGCGGTGCGCAGGCACTCGTCCCCGAGCTGGTGGCGTTGCTCGCCAAGGGTGGCGACGGCAAATAGACGGCTTCTTCCGAAGTGTTGCCCTCGGCACCGGGGAGGGCGCCGTGCACGCATGACCGGGACTTCGCCGTCCGGCAACGTCTCGCTTCAGGACGGAAAGAGCGGCGACGGCTCCACGGTGAACCTCGGAAGCGTGATGGTGAAGGTCACGCGCTTTCCAGCGGATTTCCCGGTCACCTCGCCCTCATGAACCTTCACGATCTGGCGGACGACGAAGAGCCCCAGCCCCAGGCTTCGTTCCTTTCCCGAGCGGTGGGGCAGCGTGCTTCGCAGGGGGTCGAACAGCTGCTCCAGTTCGTCCGCGGGAATGTCGTTGACCGAAGCGTTCTCGACGGTGAGTCGCACCAGTTTGTTCTCGCCTGCCAGGCGCACCGTCACGGGTTCGCCGGGGACGCCGTACTTCACCGCGTTCGAGATCAGGTTGGCGACTGCTTCCCGGATCCGGGAGGCATCGAATTCGCCGTGGTTTCCTCCGAGCGTCTCGAACACGATCTCGGTATCCGGCAACGCCGCACGCTGGATCTCTATCTCCTCGTGGCAGGCCGCGGCCAGGTCGATGGGCAGGCGTCTGATCACCATGCCGCCGGCGAGGTTCGCGCGGTTGTATTCCATCAGCGAGTCGATGAGCGAGGTCATGCGGCGCGTGCTGCGCAGCAGCGTCGCGGTCGGCCGCTGAAGATTCTGGGAGATCCGCGCCGCGAAGATTTCCGCGGTCAGCGCGATCGCGTTCAACGGCCCGCGCACGTCGTGGCCGAGGACGCCGAGGTAGATCTGCTGCCACCGATCCACCTCCATCGAATAGACGCGCACCGATTCCGCGAGTGCCTGGTCGACCGCCTCGTTGAATCGACCCACGTCCCGCAGCGAGTCGGGCGTGGCCGGCGCGACATCGGACCACAGGCGCAGCACGCACGAACGCAACGCCCTGTATTCCGCGACCACATGCTCGATCCGCAAGCCGCTCAACGCCCGCTTGCGCCCGTGGCTCTCGGCGGCCGAGCCGTCGGTGCCAGCGCTTGGAAAACCCTTGCCGTGCGACTTGTCGATGCCTTCCTTCCTGCTCTGGTCGCGGCGCAGATCGGCCGAGATGGCTGTCAGGATCTTCGGAAGGTGGTCGCGAAGAACCGAATCTTCCTGGTCCTTCAGAGGGTGGATCGTCCGGGCATAGGCAACCGACTCGTCGAGGATCGCCTCGCTCGCGGCCTCCAGGAACTCTGCGATCTGCATGGCGGACCTTGAAAGGATAGGAAAGTTCTAATTTCTATCTTAATTAGAAAATCTATCATCAAAAGTATGCAGATGTCTCGCAGCTTCGAAGTGCTGATCGTGCACGACGATCCGGACGTCGCGGACATGCTGGCGTTCGTCCTGAGCGGCTCTCTCCGGGAGGCGATCTTCCGTATCGTCTGCAGCGGCCAGGAAGTCGCCCGCGTTGCTTGCGTTCAGCCGGCCATGCCTTCCACCAGGAAGCGCACGCGCCGCACCCCCTGCCATTCGTCCGCGTCCAGCCGGAAGGCCAGCGTCGCGCGTCGCGGCAGCGGCTCGGTGTGGCTGAACCACATGCCGTCGACCGGCTGGCCCCGGTGCCGGAGCTTGAGTGCGAGATGCTTCTCGCCGACCAGGCGCTGCGACACCACCTCCATCTCCTCGCTGAAGGTCGGCGGTGCGAAGCCCTGGCCCCAGACCTCGTGGTGCAGCGTGTCGACCAGGTCGACGCGCAGGTATTCGGCGGCGAGCGGGCCGTCGGTGTCGAGCCGGCGCGTGAGCGTTGCGGCGTCGAGCCACTCGCGGGCGACCTCGGCCAGCGCGCGTTCGAAGACCTCGAACTTCTCGCGTGCGATGGTGCAGCCGGCGGCCATCGCATGGCCGCCGAAGCGCAGCAGCACGCCGGGATGGCGCTTGGCCACCAGGTCGAGCGCGTCGCGCAGGTGGAAGCCCGGAATCGACCGGCCCGACCCCTTGAGCTCGTGCGACTTGCCCGGCGCGCCGCTGGCCGCGAAGACGAAGGTCGGGCGATGGAAGCGTTCCTTGATGCGCGAGGCCACGATCCCGACCACGCCTTCGTGGAACTCGGGCCCGAAGACGCTGATCGCCGCCGGCGTCGACACGCCCTCGGTCCCGGTCGCGACGAACAGCGATTCGGCCAGCGAGAGCGCCTTCTCGCGCATGCCGCCCTCGATGTCGCGGCGCTCGCGGTTGATGCCGTCGAGCAGGCGCGCGAGTTCGTCGGCGCGGCCCGGGTCGTCGGTCAGCAGGCATTCGATGCCCAGCGTCATGTCGGCCAGCCGGCCGGCCGCGTTGATGCGCGGGCCGAGCGCGAAACCGAAGTCGAAGGTGGTCGCGGTCGGCGCGTTGCGCCCTGCGGCGCGGAACAGCGCGGCGATGCCGGCGGGCATGGCGCCGGCGCGGATGCGGCGCAGCCCCTGCGCGACCAGCCGGCGGTTGTTGGCATCGAGCCTGACCACGTCGGCGACCGTGCCGAGCGCCACCAGCGGCAGCAGCGCGTCGAGCCGGGGCTGGCTCGCCGGGTCGAACACCCCGCGCGCGCGCAGTTCGGAGCGCAGCGCCAGCAGCACGTAGAAGATCACGCCGACGCCGGCGATGCTCTTGCTCTCGAAGCCGCAGGCCGGCTGGTTCGGGTTCACCATCACGTCGGCCTCGGGCAGCGTCGCACCGGGCAGGTGATGGTCGGTGACCAGCACCTGCAGGCCGCGCGCCTTCGCCGCCGCCACGCCCTCGACGCTGGCGATGCCGTTGTCGACGGTGACCAGCACGTCGGCGCCGGCATCGGCCACGCGTTCGGAGATCGGCGGCGTGAGGCCGTAGCCGTCGACCACGCGATCGGGCACGAGATAGGTCACGTGCTTCGCGCCGAGCAGCCTGAGCCCGCGCACGGCCACCGCGCAGGCGGTCGCGCCGTCGCAGTCGTAGTCGGCGACCACGCACAGCCGCTGGCCGTCGCGGATGGCGTCGGCCAGCAGCACGGCGGCCTCGCGCGTGCCGAGCAGCGTGTCGGGCGGCAGCAGGCGGCCCAGGCCGTCGTCGAGCTCTTCCTTGGCCGAAACCCCGCGCGCGGCGAACAGGCGTGCGAGCAGCGGATGCACGCCGGCCTGCTCCAGCGCCCAGACCGACCGCGGCGGGATGTCCCGCTCGACGATCTTCACAGCGCCTCCAGCACGGCCGTCGTGCTCGTGCGACGGAACCGGCGCCTGAGCCAGTCGAGCGCGCCGCCCTTTCGCGGCACGAAGCTGCGCGCGGCGCGGTCGCCGCACAGCGTGAGGACGACGGCCTCGCCGCGCGTGCTGGCCGCGAGAAGCTCGGCCACGGGACCGGCGTCGAGCGCTTGCCAGGCGGCGGACCAGGCGGCGGGGTCGTCATCGAGCGCGGGTCGGCGCAGCGTGTCGATCACCCTGGGCGTGTCCTTCGAGGGCTTGCCTTCCCTGGCGTCCTTGACGTCCTTCGGAAGGGCTCCGGTCCCGCTGAGCCAGAACGAATTGATCGGCTGCGTCCCGCGCGCCACGCGCTCGTCGTTCACGCGCTGTGTGTAGAGCAGCATCTGCATTTCGTTCTGCAGCTTTCGCACCGGCTTGAGCGCATCCGACAGCGGCGCCCAATCGGCGATCGACTGCCCGGCGACGCGGTCGACCGACGCTGTCGGCAGCGTGCGGAACAGCTCGCCGCGCGCGAGCCAGCGGCCGGGCGTGGCGGAGCGGCGCAACGAGATGCCGTCCTCCTGGAAGAAGGGCCGGGCGGCTTCGAGCAGCGCCAGCGATTCGGCTTCGGTGATCGCGATGCCGTCCGGATCGTCGAGCACGACCTGGTCGACCGCGACCTCCCAGTGGCACAGCGTGAGCAGCGCCCACGGCTCGCCCGAACCGGCGCGCGACAGGCCGCTGTGCTGCGCCTCGCGCGCGGCCCACGGGATCAGGCCGTCCTCGAACGGCATGCCGAGCGCGCGGGCGAGTGCGCGCTCGTGCGGCGGCGAAAGCGTCGTGCCGGCCTGCGCGTCGTCGCGTCCGGGGTCCGGCGCGAGCCGGCCGAGCAGGGCTTCGAGATTGGGCAGGCGCAGGGCCGACAGCGCGGCCCGGCAGGCGGGCGAGGCGTCGCCGGAGCGGCCGGCGAACGGAACCAGCAGGTGTCGGGAAGGGGAGGGTGGAGCCATGGCGCCTATTGTCGGCGCGCCCCGCGAATGCCGAGGGACAAGGACCGGGATGCCACAATTCCGCCCCTATGTCCCTCCCCTACGAACTGCAACTCGGCTGGCGCTACACGCGTGCGGGCCGGGCCACGCGGCGCAACGGCTTCATCTCCTTCATCTCCGGAGTGTCGATGCTCGGCATCGGACTGGGCGTCGCGGCGCTGATCATCGTGCTGAGCGTCATGAACGGCTTCCAGAAAGAGGTGCGCGACCGGATGCTGGGCGTTGTCTCGCACATCGAGATCTTCTCGCGCGACGGCCAGGCGCTGCCCGACATCGACGCGCTCATGGCTGCCGCGCGCAGGAACGCCGAGGTGGTCGGCGTCGCGCCCTTCATCGCCACGCAGGCGCTGATCGCCCGCGGCGAGGACATGAAGGGAACGCTGGTGCGCGGCATCGACCCGGCCCTGGAGCCGCAGGTGACCGACATCGGGACGACCGCCCAGAAGGGTGCGCTGTCGCGGCTGGTGCCGGGGCAGTTCGGCATCGTGCTGGGCGTCGAACTGGCGCGGTCGCTGTACGTGCGCGAAGGCGACCAGGTCACCCTGGTGGCGCCCGGCGGCCAGGTGACGCCGGCGGGCGTGGTGCCGCGGCTCAAGCAGTTCACCGTGGTCGGTACCTTCGATTCGGGTCACTACGAGTACGACTCGGCGCTCGCGATGGTGCATGCCGACGACGCCGCGCGCGTGTTCCGCTTCGAGGGTCCGACCGGCGTTCGGCTCAAGCTCAGGGACCTGAACAAGGCCCGCGAGGTGGCCGACCAGCTCGCGGCCACGCTGCCGGGTTCGTTCCTGATCCGCGACTGGACGCGGCAGAACAAGACCTGGTTCGCGGCCGTGCAGGTCGAGAAACGCATGATGTTCATCATCCTCACGCTGATCGTGGCCGTGGCGGCCTTCAACCTCGTGTCGACGCTGGTCATGACAGTGACCGACAAGCGCGCCGACATCGCCATCCTGCGCACCCTCGGGGCGAGCCCGCGCAGCATCATGGGCATCTTCGTGGTGCAGGGTGCGATGGTCGGGGTGATCGGCACCATCGGCGGCCTGCTGCTCGGCCTGGGCATCGCCTATAACGTCGATGTCATCGTGCCGGCGCTGGAGCGGCTGTTCCACGCCAGCTTCCTGCCCAAGGACATCTACCTGATCAGCCGCATGCCGAGCGACCCGCAGCGCTCGGACATCATGCCGATCACGCTGATCTCGCTGGCGCTGGCGTTCGTCGCCACGCTGTATCCGAGCTGGCGCGCCAGCCGAGTGAACCCCGCCGAGGCGCTGCGCTATGAGTGATCCGAAGGTGGTTCTCCAGGTCCGTGGGCTGACCAAGCGATTCCACGAGGGCCGCATCGACCTGACCGTGCTGCACGGCGTCGACCTCGACGTGCGGGCCGGCGAGACGCTGGCCATCGTCGGCTCGTCCGGCTCGGGCAAGAGCACGCTGCTGCACCTGATGGGTGGGCTCGACGCGCCGACGTCGGGCAGCGTCGAGCTGCACGGCCAGAACATCGCGCACGTCGGTGCTGCCGAGCAGGGGCGGCTGCGCAACCGGCACCTGGGCTTCGTCTACCAGTTCCATCACCTGCTGCCCGAGTTCAGTGCCCTCGACAACGTCGGCATGCCGCTGCGCATCCGTCGCGTGCCGCCGGGCGAGATGACGGAGGCCGCGACGAAGATGCTGACGTCGGTCGGGCTCGGCGCACGCCTTCAACACCGTCCCGCGGAGCTGTCGGGCGGCGAGCGCCAGCGTGTGGCCATTGCGCGCGCGCTGGTCACACGACCGGACTGCGTGCTCGCGGATGAACCCACCGGCAACCTCGACCGCGCCACGGCGGACGGCGTCTTCGCCCTGATGCTGGATCTTGCGCAGCGCCACGGCACGGCTTTCGTGATGGTCACCCACGACGAGATGCTGGCCCGACGCTGCGACCGCGTGCTGCGTCTGGTAGCCGGGAGCCTTGCCGATTGAACACGGGCGGGTGGTTGTCCGGGCTCGACCGCTGGAGCGAGGCCCAGTCCTGCACAGGCCTCGCCCCGATCACTACAGAACGTCGCGGAGCCTGCGGGAGTGTGAGGTCGATGAACGAACCTAAATTGGTTTCTGTCGTTTGTTCAATTCCCAACTTTCTCCAGAAGGAAAAACCATGCTCGATCAAGCTGAAGGCGCAGTTCAAAAGGTAGCCGGCAAGGTGCAGGACGCGTTCGGCGCCGCGACCGGCGATTCGTCGACCCAGGCCGAAGGCAAGGCACGTCAGGTCGCAGGCTCGGCGCAGAAGGCCTACGGCGAAGTCGTCGACCAAGTCCGCGAATCTGCACTGGCGAACCCCGTCGCGACGATTGCGGCCGCCGTCGGTGCCGGTTTTTTCCTGGGTGCGCTCTGGGCCACGCGCCGCTGAGCAGCCTACCGAGAGGCTTCGCTGTCACGTGGCTGAATCCGCACCCGCACGGGCACTGATCCAGCCACTTCAGACATCGAGCCAGCTGGCGGACTGTGCCGCCGAACCGATCCGGACACCCGGATCCATCCAGCCCCACGGACGCTTGCTCGTCCTGGGGCTGGATGCGTTGGAAGTCGTGGCGTTCAGTGCCAATTGGGGCGACGAAGAGATCCGGCTCATCATCGACCGGATGAAAGCGGAGGGCTTCGACGGATCGAATTCCGGCGCCGTCCCTTCGGCCGTCGGGACGTTCGAAATCGGCGAACGCCGCTTCGAAGCCTCGGCGCATCGAACGGACTCTCATCTCATTGTCGAATTCGAGATCGCAACCGATGAGCCCGGGCAGGAAGCGCCGATCTACTCCCTGTCCCGTATCTTCCTTCCGCAACTGCACAAGGCCACGTCGCTCGACCAGCTGGCGCAGCTCGCGGCCGACGAGATGAAGCGGCTCACGGGTTTCGGCCGATGTCTGGTCTACCGGTTCGACGAAGACGGCAACGGCGAGGTCCTCGCCGAACGACGCGACGACGGCTACGAAAGCTATGCCGGTCATCGCTTTCCTGCGGGAGACATACCGCCGCAGGCTCGTGCGCTTTATGTCCTGAACCGGTTCCGGCTGATCGCCGATGCCGACTACGTCCCGGTGCCGCTGATGGCCTTCGGCGCGTCCATGGTGTCGCACGCTGTCGACCTCTCGCAGGCCCGGTTGCGCAGCGTGTCGCCGATCCATCTGGAATACATGCGCAACATGGGCACGCTGGCATCGATGTCGGTCTCGATCGTCATCGACGGCCGGCTTTGGGGACTCATCTCCTGCCACGACCGTGCGGCACGCTTCCTCTGCACGCCGACGAAGCTGGCCTGCGAGCACCTCGGCCAGTTGCTGGCGCTGCAGATCCAGTCGACCGAGGCGACATCGACGGTTGCCGAAGGTCTGACCCTTCGGCAACTGACGCTGGCGATCGTCTCGCACCTGTCGGAGAGCGACGCCACGCTGCAGCACCTCGTGCGGGAGGCGTCGCTGCTGCTGCGCCTGACCCGGGCGCATGGGGCCGCCGTCGTGCTCGACGACCAGGTCTGGTCGGTCGGGAACGTTCCCGAGGTCGCGCATATCCAGGCGCTTTCGCGCTGGATCGACGGCCTCGGCGTCGATGTCTACGAGAGCAGCGAACTCGCCGCGCATCCCGGCGGTGCCGGCCGCTTCGAACATGCTGCCGGCGTTCTCGCCATCTCGATCTCCCAGGTCCACCGCCATCAGATCCTCTGGTTCAGGCCCGAAATCGTGCAGACGGTGAAATGGGCGGGCGACCCGCGCAAGGCCGAGGTCTCGAACGACGGCCGCATCCATCCGCGCGCGAGCTTCGCGAGCTGGGTCGAGGAGATACGCGGGCGCTCCCGGCCATGGTCGCAGGTCGAGATCGGTGCGGTGTCCGAATTGCGCCAGGCGCTCATCGGCATCGTGCTGCGCCGTGCGGAGGAGCTCGCGGCGATCGCCTCGGAGCTTGGCCGCGTCAACAAGGAGCTCGAAGCGTTCTCGTACACCGTATCGCACGACCTGCGCGCACCGATGCGCCATATCTCGGGCTATGTCGATCTGGTGCTGGACGTGGACGGCAGCCAGATCTCCGATCGGGCGCGACGCTATCTGGGCCAGGTCAAGGAAGCTTCTTCGTATGCCGGGCAGCTCGTCGATGCACTGCTCGATTTCTCGCGCATGAGCCGGTCGTCGCTCAAGTGCAAGAGCGTCGATGTGAACGTGCTGGTCGAGGGCCTGCTTCGCGAGCTGACCCGCCATGATCGCCACGGGCGGATCGAATGGTCGATCGCCCCCGACCTGCCCACGCTGCACGCCGACCCGCTGCTGCTCCAGGTCGCGATCCGCAATCTGATGGCGAACGCAGCCAAGTATTCGCGCATCCGCAAACCGGCGCGGATCGCGGTGCGCGCGGTCTCGCGGGAGGACGGCGACGGCATCGAGGTCGAGGACAACGGCGTCGGCTTCCAGATGAAATACGCAGACAAGCTCTTCGGCGTGTTCCAGCGTCTGCACCGGGCCGAGGATTTCGAGGGCACCGGCATCGGCCTCGCCAGCGTCAAGCGCATCGTCGAGCGCCACGGCGGCACCGTCTGGGCGCACGGCGAGGTCGATCGCGGCGCGCGGTTCGGCTTCGTCGTCCCACGGGTGCCGGTGGCCGTTCGATCCCCGAGCCCAGAACGTTCATCCGCCAGCGGAGAGTCCCATGCTTAAACCGATCCTGCTCGTCGAGGACGACAAGCGCGACCTGGAACTCACGCTGATCGCGCTCGAGCGCAGCCAGCTCGCCAACGAGGTCGTCGTGATGCGCGACGGCGCCGAAGCGCTCGACTATCTCCGGCGCGACGGCGTCCATTCGACACGCGCGGAAGGCAATCCGGCGGTTGTGCTGCTCGACCTGAAGCTGCCGAAGGTCACCGGGCTGGAAGTGCTGCAGGCCGTCCGCGCCGACCCCGCGCTCGCCAGCGTGCCGGTCGTGATGCTGACCTCGTCGCAGGAAGAGGCCGACGTCCTTCGCAGCTACCAGCTGGGCGTCAATGCCTACGTGGTGAAGCCCGTGGCCTTCGATCATTTCGTCTCCGCGATCGCCGACCTGGGCGTGTTCTGGGCCGTGCTGAACGAACCCCCTCCCGGTTCGCTGCGGGCCGTGCGTCGCGGCGAAACGCAATAGACCCGACGCGAGGCCCATGAGCACCATCGAGCACAGGCAGCAGCCCCTTCGCGTGCTGCTGCTGGAGGATTCCCGTTTCGACGCCGAGCTGCTCACGGAGGCGCTGCTCGATGTCTATCCCGCCGCGATCGTGCGGCTCGAGCGCGACGAGGCCGGCTTCGTCGACGCGGTGACCCACGGCGCGCCGGACGTCATCCTCTCGGACTACGAACTTCCCGGCTTCTCGGGTGCACTGGCGCTGGAGCATGCGAGGTCGCTCGCGCCGCAGGTGCCGTTCATCTTCGTCTCCGGCGTGATCGGCGAGGACAACGCGGTCGAACTGCTCAAGCTCGGGGCGACCGATTACGTGAGCAAGGGCCGCATGGCGCGGCTCGCCGTGGTGCTGGAGCGCGCGTTGCGCGAGTCGGAGGGACGGGCGTCTCGGGAGGATGCGGAGGGAAAGCTGCGCGAGATCAATCGTGCCTTCTCGCGCGTCGATCGCCAGCGCCTGCTGCTCATCGACCTGAGCGACCGCATCCGCGACATCGACGACCCCGACGAGATCGCCTACCTCGCGGCGCAGCTCCTGGGGCACGAGCTGAATGTTGACCGGGCCGGCTACGGCGTGGTCAACAAGCTGGCCGAGACCATCGAGATCGCGCGCGACTGGTGCGCACCGGGCGTCGGGACCGTCGCGGGCACGCTGCGGTTCCGGGACTACGGCTCCTACATCGACGACCTCGTGCGTGGCGTGACGGTCGCCTTCGCGGACGCGCGCGAGGATCCCCGCGCGCGCGACGGCGCGGCGCTGTTGCAGTCGCTCCAGGCGCTCGCGGTGGTGAACATGCCGCTGGCCGAGGCCGGCAACCTGGTCGGCCTGCTTTTCCTCAACCATGGCCAGCCGCGGACCTGGACGCCCGGCGAGATCCAGTTCACGCGCGAGGTCGGCGATCGGGTGCGCAATGCCATCGCCCGGCGCGAGGCGCAGGCGGCGCTCCAGAAGCTCGCCGACTCGCTCGAACTGCAGGTGCGGGCGCGCACCTACGAGCGCGACCGGACGTGGGCGCTCACGCAGGACCTGCTGGGCATCGTCAACGTCAATGGCTACTTCGAGAGCGTGAATCCGGCGTGGACCACGGTGCTGGGGTGGAGCGCCGAGGAGATCTGCGCGAACCCGTACCTGAAGCTGGTCCATCCGGACGACATCGAGTCGACACTGGCTTCGGTCGCCCGGTTCATGCGCGGCGACGGACGCCTGCCGTTCGAGAACCGATATCGCACCCGGTCGGGCGGCTACCGCTGGCTCTCCTGGACGGCAACGCCCGAGGACGGACGTCTCTACACGGCCGCGCGCGACATCACCGACGACAAGGAGCGGTCGCTCGAGCTCGAAGGCGCGAAGGAACAGCTGCGCCAGAGCCAGAAGCTGGAGGCGGTCGGCCAGCTCACCGGTGGCCTCGCGCACGACTTCAACAATCTCCTGGGCGCGATCACCGGCAGCCTGGAGCTCATGCGCCGCCGCGGACTCGAAGGACGCTACAGCGAACTCGACCGCTACATCGAGGTGGCGCAGGGCGCGGCGCGTCGGGCGGCGGCGCTCACGCATCGCCTGCTCGCGTTCTCGCGCCGGCAGACCCTCGAGCCCAAGACGGTCGACGTGAACCGCCTCGTGGGTCACATGCAGGAGCTGATGAGCCGCACGCTCGGCCCGGCGATCACGCTGGAGGTGGTGGGTGTGGTCGGCCTCTGGATGGTGGAGGTCGACCCGAACCAGCTGGAGAACGCGCTGCTCAATCTCTGCATCAACGCCCGCGACGCGATGCCCGGAGGCGGCCGCCTGACCATCGAGACGGCCAATCGCTGGCTGGACGAGCGCACCGCGCGCGAGCGCGACGTGCCGCCGGGCCAGTACGTGGCGCTGTGCGTGAGCGACAACGGCGTGGGCATGGCGCCGGAGGTGATCGCCCGCGCGTTCGATCCGTTCTTCACGACCAAGCCCATCGGCATGGGCACCGGACTCGGCCTGTCGATGATCTACGGCTTCACGAAGCAGTCGGGCGGGCAGGTCCGCATCTACTCGGAAGTCGGCCAGGGAACGATGGTCTGCATCTACCTGCCGCGCCACGCCGGCGTCGAGCAGGCCGCGGTCGAATCGCCCGTGGCGGTCGAGGCGCCGAAGGCCGATCGCGGCCAGACGGTGCTGGTCGTCGACGACGAGGTCGCGCTGCGCATGCTGATCGTCGAGGTGATGCAGGAGCTCGGCTACCACACGCTGGAAGCCGGCGACGGCGCCGAGGCGCTGAAGTACCTGCAGTCCGGCGAACGCATCGACCTGCTGATCACCGACGTGGGTCTGCCGGGCGGCATGAACGGGCGCCAGGTCGCCGATGCGGCGCGGGTGGCACGCGACGGGCTTCGGGTGCTCTTCATCACCGGCTACGCGGAGAACGCGGTACTGAGCCATGGGCATCTCGACACCGGAATGCACGTGCTCACAAAGCCCTTCGACCTGGGCGTTCTTGCGCGCCGGGTTCGGGAACTGATCGATCCTGCGGCACACTCCACAGCTTGATCCGCTGCCTGCTCATCGTCCTCATGTTCGCGCTGCCGGCCCAGTTCGCCTGGGCCTCGGCCGCGGGCTATTGCGCGCACGAGAGCGATCCGGTGTCGTTCCACGTCGGGCATCACGCACACGAACATCGTGCGTCCCTCTCCGGCACGGACCCGGCAGACGCGGAGACCCCGTCGGAGCCAGCGAAGAATCCGCCAGCGCAGGGCCATGCCGACTGCAGCTACTGCCATGCGGTGGTGGCGCAACTGGCCGCGCCGCCGCCCTCGGCGCTCGGGCCGCCGCCCCGCGACGTCCTCGTCGCCTCCAGAACGGTGCTGCCGGGCTCGGGCATCGGAGATGACATCGACCGCCC
This sequence comes from Burkholderiaceae bacterium, assembly GCA_022701965.1. The sequence continues at coordinate 16,677 of JAKONL010000423.1, forward strand.
CAAATGGACGCCCGCCGGTTGACCCGGCGCGTGCGTCCTTCACTCCAATCCATTTGCAGCTGATCCCCTGACGTCCGCGCCGGATTCCTCGTCTCGTTCAACGACTGGAGAATTCGATGTGCAGGTCATCCATGCCGCTGGCGTTCGCGCTCGCGGTGTCGTCATTCGCGGGCGCCGGTGCGCTCGCCCAGGAGCGTCGGGCGGCCGACCCTCCACCCATTTCCCGTGTCGCGCCGGTCGCGGCGTCGTCCGTGCCGCCGCTCACGCTGGCGGCGGCGCTGCGCATCGCGGTGGAGAACAGCCCGACGCTGTCCGCGGCGTGGCGTGAGATCGAAGCCACCGAAGGCGCCCGGACCCAGGCGGGCGTATTTCCGAATCCCACGCTGAATGCCCAGCTGGAAGACACCCGACGCGATACGCGCACCACCACGTTCCTCCTGAGCCAGCCGATCGAGCTTGGCGGCAAGCGCGGTGCGCGCATCGACGCCGCCGAACGTGCCACCGATGTCGCCCGCGTGCAGCTGGAAGCGCGTTCGGCTGAACTGCGCGCCGATGTCACGGCGGCCTTCTTCGCCGCGCTGATCGCGCAGGAGCGCGCGCAACTCGCGCAGCGGTCGCTGGCGCTGGCGGCGAAGGGCAGCTCGGCGGCGTCGAACCGCGTGCAGGCCGGCAAGGTGTCGCCGGTCGAGGAGACCCGGGCCAGGGTCGCCGAGGCGGGCGTGCGGCTGGAACTGCTGCAGGCGCAGGGGGAGTTGCGCACGGGCCTGCGCCAGCTGCAGTCGCTGATCGCGCGGCCTGTGGCCGTGCAGGCGCTCGACGGCGATGCGATCGTGCTGCCGCGGGTCGGTTCCGCCGGATCGCTGGAGGCCCGCCTGGAAAGCGCGCCCGCGCTGCGGCAGGCGCGGCTGGAGGTGCGGCGCTTCGCCGCCCTGGCCGAGCTCGAGCGTGCCCGGCGCCTTCCGGACATCACGCTCACGGCCGGCGGCCTGCGCGACTCGCAACTGGGGCGCAACCAGGCGGTGGTCGGCGTGTCGATACCGCTGCCGATCTTCGATACCAACCGAGGCAACGTCGTCGAGGCACTGCGCCGCCGGGACCGGTCCGAAGACGAGCTGGCCGCGCTGGAACTCCGCCTGCGGGCCGATGCCGGCGCGGCGCTCCAGCGGCACGAGACGTCGGCGGCCGAGCTGAAGGTGCTGCAGGACGAGATCCTTCCCGGTGCGCAGTCGGCCTTCGACGCGGCCACCACCGGTTTCGAGTTCGGCAAGTTCGCCTATCTCGACGTGCTCGACGCCCAGCGCACCCTGCTGGCGGCGCGCTCGCAGTACCTGCGTGCGCTGGGCGAAGCGCACCGCGCCGCCACCGACCTCGACCGCCTGCTGGGCGGCCCGTCCCCCACACCGTAATTCAGGAGATTCCGATCATGGACAACCATCCGACACCGGCTGCAGGCAAGCGCAGCCGCAAGCAGGCCATCGTCATCGCCTGCCTCCTCCTGTCGGGCGTCGTCGCCGGCGCCTTCATCCTGCGCGGCGGCCCGTCGCAGAAGACCGCGGACGGCCCTGCCGGGCATGCCGAGGAGAAGCACGAGGACGAAGGCCACACCGAGACGACGCAGAAGGAAGGCACGCACGCGGAGGAACCCGTTCCGGAGGGCAAGGTCGTGCTGGACGACGCGCAGATCGCCGCGGCCGGCATCGTGCTGGACACCAGCGGCCCGGCCCCCGTCCGCACGGCGCTGCAGTTTCCCGGCGAGATCCGCTTCGACGAGGACCGTACCGCGCACATCGTGCCGCGCGCCGCCGGCGTGGTGGAGAGCGTCGGCGCGAACCTCGGCCAGCAGGTGCGGCGCGGCCAGGTGCTGGCCGTGATCTCCAGCGCGACGGTCTCGGAGATGCGCTCCGAACTGCAGGGCGCGCAACGGCGGCGCGAACTGGCGCGCACCACCTACGAGCGCGAGAACGCGCTCTGGGAACGCAGGATCTCGCCCGAGCAGGACGTGCTGCAGGCCCGCCAGGCGATGCGGGAGGCCGAGATCGCCGTGGCCAATGCGACGCAGAAGCTGGCGACGCTCGGCGCTTCCACCGGCAGCGCGTCGCTCGGCCGGCTGGAGCTGCGCGCACCGTTCGACGGCATCGTGTTCGAGAAGCACATCGCGCTGGGCGAGGCCGTCAAGGAGGACGCGAGCGTCTTCACGATCTCCGATCTCTCGAAGGTCTGGGCCGAGATGAACATCCCGGCGCGCGAGCTGTCCCAGGTGCGCGTGGGCGAGCGCGTGGTCGTGCGCGCCGGCGCATCGGACGCGACGGCCGAAGGCACGATCTCGTACGTCGGGGCGCTGCTCGGCGAGCAGACGCGCACGGCGCGCGCCCGCGTCGTCCTGCCCAATCCGCAAGGCGCGTGGCGGCCGGGCCTGTTCGTGACCGTGGAGGTGCCGTCGAAGGAGGCCGGCGCGCCGGTCGCCGTGACCGTCGCGTCGTCGGCGCTGCAGACCGTCGACGGGAAGACGGCGGTCTACCTGAAGGTCGACGGCGGCTTCGTGCCGCAGCCGGTGACGGTCGGGCGCAACGACGGCCAGCGCGCCGAGATCCTCAGCGGGCTCGCACCCGGTGCCAGCCATGCGGCGACCGGCAGCTTCATCGTCAAGTCGGAGCAGGGCAAGGGCTCCGCGACGCACACCCACTGAGGCGGACGCACGCATGTTCGAACGCATCATCCGCTTCGCCATCGACCAGCGATGGCTCGTCATGCTGGCCGTGCTCGCCATGGCCGGTCTCGGCGTCCACAGCTACCGGAAGCTGCCCATCGACGCGGTGCCCGACATCACCAACGTCCAGGTGCAGATCAACACCGGCGCGCCCGGCTACTCGCCGCTGGAGACCGAGCAGCGCGTCACCTTCCCGATCGAGACCGTGATGGCGGGCCTGCCCGGCCTGCTGCAGACGCGCTCGCTCTCGCGCTACGGCCTGTCGCAGGTCACCGTGGTGTTCCGGGACGGTACCGACGTCTACTTCGCGCGGCAGCTCGTCGGCGAGCGCCTGCAGTCGGCGCGCGGCGGGCTGCCGGCCGGCATCGAGCCGGTGGTCGGGCCGATCTCGACCGGGCTGGGAGAGATCTACCTGTGGACCGTCGAGGCGAAGGACGGCGCGAGGAAGCCCGACGGCACGCCCTACACGTCGACCGACCTGCGCGAGATCCAGGACTGGATCGTCAAGCCGCAGTTGCGCAACGTGGGCGGCGTGACCGAGATCAACTCGATCGGCGGCTACGAGAAGCAGTTCCAGGTCGCGCCCGACCCGGAGAAGCTCGCGGCCTACGGCCTCACGCTGGCCGACGTGGTGAAGGCGCTCGAACTCAACAACGGCAACGTCGGCGCCGGCTACATCGAGCGGCGCGGGGAGCAGTACCTGATCCGCGCGCCGGGGCAGCTGCGCGGGCTGGAGGACCTGCGCAACGTCGTGCTGTCGAACGCCGGCGGCACGGCGGTGCGCGTGCGCGACGTGGCGGCGGTCGGGATCGGCAAGGAACTGCGCACGGGTGCCGCGACCGACAACGGCCGCGAAGTCGTGCTGGGCACGGTGTTCATGCTGATCGGCGAGAACAGCCGCGTCGTCTCGCAGGCGGTGGCGAAGAAGATGGAGGAGATCAACCGCACGCTGCCCGAAGGCGTGGAAGCCATCACGGTCTACGACCGGACGGTACTGGTCGACAAGGCCATCGCCACGGTGAAGAAGAACCTGATCGAAGGCGCGGTGCTGGTGATCGCGGTGCTGTTCCTGTTCCTCGGCAACCTGCGCGCGGCGCTCATCACGGCGCTGGTGATTCCACTGTCGATGCTCTTCACCTTCACCGGCATGGTCAACCAGAAGGTGAGCGCGAACCTGATGAGCCTGGGCGCGCTCGACTTCGGGATCATCGTGGACGGCGCGGTGGTGATCGTCGAGAACTGCGTGCGCCGGCTCGCCCATGCGCAGGCACGGCGCGGACGGGCGCTCACGCGGGCGGAACGCTTCGACGAGGTCTTCGCCGCATCGCAGGAGGCGCGCCGGCCGCTGCTGTTCGGGCAGCTGATCATCATGATCGTCTACCTCCCGATCTTCGCGCTCGCCGGGGTGGAGGGAAAGATGTTCCATCCGATGGCGCTCACGGTGGTGATCGCACTGCTGGGCGCGATGCTGCTGTCGATCACCTTCATCCCGGCGGCGGTCGCACTGTTCATCGGCAAGACGGTGGCCGAGAAGGAGAACCGGCTGATGGGCTGGGCCCGGCGCGCCTATGCGCCGCTGCTCGAACGCGCGATGGCCGCGAAGGCCGTGGTCCTGACCGTTGCCGGCATCGCGGTGGTGCTGTCGGGGCTGCTCGCAACGAAGCTCGGCAGCGAGTTCGTCCCCAGCCTGAACGAGGGCGACTTCGCGGTGCAGGCGCTGCGCATCCCGGGCACCAGCCTCACGCAGTCGGTCGCGATGCAGCAGCAGATCGAGCGAACGCTCAAGGCCAAGTTTCCGGAGATCCTGCGTGTCTTCGCGCGCACCGGCACGGCGGAGATCGCGTCCGACCCGATGCCGCCGAACATCTCCGACGCCTATGTGATGCTGAGGCCCGAGGACGAATGGCCGGCGCCCAGGCGCTCGCGCCAGCAGCTGGTGGAAGCCGTGCAGGCCGAGGTCGCGAAGATCCCGGGCAACAGCTACGAGTTCTCGCAACCGATCCAGCTGCGCTTCAACGAACTCGTCTCGGGCGTGCGTGCCGACGTCGCGGTGAAGGTGTTCGGCGACGACATGGCGGTGCTGGAGGCGACCGCGCGCGACATCGAGCGCGTGCTCAAGGCGATCGACGGCGCAGCCGAGGTCAACGTCGAACAGACCACCGGCCTGCCGATGCTGACGCTCCACATCGACCGTGAGAAGACCACGCGCTACGGCATCAACGTCGCGGACGTGCAGGCCACCATCGCCACCGCGATCGGCGGGCGCGAGGCGGGCACGCTGTTCGAGGGCGACCGGCGCTTCGACATCGTGGTGCGGCTGCCGGAACACCTGCGCTCCGACATGGCGGCCATCGAGCGCCTGCCGATCGCACTGCCTGCCGTGCCGGGCGGCAACGGCAGCGCCAGGGTCAACTTCATCCCGCTGTCGGAGGTGGCGACGCTCTCCATCGCGCCGGGGCCCAACCAGGTCAGCCGCGAGGACGGCAAGCGGCGCATCGTGGTCAGCGCCAACGTGCGCGGGCGCGACCTCGGCTCCTTCGTGACCGAGGCGAGCGCGGCGCTCGACTCGCAGGTGAAGGTGCCGACCGGCTACTGGACGAGCTGGGGCGGCCAGTACCAGAACCTGCTGTCGGCCACGCAGCGCCTGCAGGTCGTGGTGCCGGTGGCGCTGGCGCTGGTCTTCACGCTGCTGTTCGTCATGTTCGGCAACGCGAAGGACGGCCTGATCGTCTTCACCGGCATCCCGTTCGCGCTCACCGGCGGCATCCTCGCGCTGTGGCTGAGGGACATCCCGCTGTCGATCACCGCGGCAGTCGGCTTCATCGCGCTGTCGGGCGTGGCGGTGCTCAACGGACTGGTGATGATCGCCTTCATCCGCAACCTGCGCGAGGGCGGCGCCTCGCTCGACGACGCGATCCGCGAGGGGGCGCTCACGCGGCTGCGGCCGGTGCTGATGACCGCGCTGGTGGCCTCGCTCGGCTTCGTTCCGATGGCGATCGCGACGGGCACTGGCGCCGAGGTGCAGCGGCCGCTGGCGACGGTGGTGATCGGCGGCATCCTGTCATCGACGGCGCTGACGCTGCTGATCCTGCCGGCTTTGTATACCTGGGCCCACCGGAAAGAGACTTAAGAGCGTCTAACAGAAGACTTCATGGCAGCGTTGCGTCGTCTCGCCGTACTAATGTACTGTGTTCGACGCCGCGCCTTGCCCTGAAGGCTCGGTTAGACGCTCTACGCCCACAGCCTGTCCCCACCCAGCTCGAGC
>JAKONL010000039.1 GCA_022701965.1 Burkholderiaceae bacterium
GCCGACCTGCATGGGAACCAACCTACGTTCCCGGCCGAGCCTACACATATGGTGACGGGCAGGTGGATCGATCCGTCATTCGGACCGGCTGGCGCGACTTCGCCGGTCGCGCGTCAGTCGCTCTTGCTCGTCTGGACGTCGCGGGAGTCAATTACCGTGTTGGGCCGCCCGGGGCTCGGGTTCGCAGTGGAACGCTGGAGGCGTTGGCCGAGTTTCCAAGCCTTGCGATCGAATATCGTGAGAACGGCGGAAGGTGGAGGAGGTATGCCCGTCCGGTCGGCGTCTTAGGGCGCGTGGAAGTGCGTACTCGCTCCGCGGACGGAAAACGCGCGGGTCGGGCGGTCCTCGTGCCGCAACCGAATTAACGGCCAAGTCGGGAGCTGTCAGGTTAAGGCTGACACGTCTCGTCACCTTGCACTCGGGTCTTTTAGGGTCTCAGCCTTGCTGGCAAGCACCTGCCACTCTGCCAATGCGGCGGAGCGTCGTTCCCGGTAGGTCTGTCGATCGGTGAGGTGGCGCTCTAGGCTGAACTTGTTGTGGATCTTGGCGTGAACAGAGGCGAACTTCTGTAAGCTCTTGATCTGCCTGGACCGGAGCATGGCTCGCTCTCGTCGCCGGAACGGCAAATGGCTGTTCTCCACCCGAAGGTTCGCCCAGCGACCGATCTCCTGCTTCTCGGCGTTGCCGAGCTTGTCCATTGCGGCACGATACCTGCGCAGACCGTCAGTGGTGATCGCTCCCGGCGAGTCCGGTAGCAGTTCACTGCTGCACAATCCATTCGACTTGGGGCCACAGCAGAGCGACAGCGTTGGCAGACGAAGCGCGGGGGCGAGTCGCCCCGCCCTGCCCCAGGTGATCCGCTCACCGGGGCTCTGGCCGGTGGGAGCAGCAGCGGTGCTGCTCCCACCGGAGACATGACCATGATCAAACTCACCGACACACAGGCCATCCTGCTCTCGTCTGCCTCGCAGCGGAATGATGGCAGTCTGCTGCCTCTGCCCGCCAGCATCACCCCCGGCGGCGGCGCGACCAAGGCCATCGCCGCGCTGGTAAGAAGCGGCTTGGCCAACCAGCGCGAGACCCAGGAAGCAGGCGCCATCCACCGGAAGGATGATGTGCGCTACGGCGTGTTCATCACCGCCGCGGGGCTTGCCGCGATCGGCATCAGCGATGCTCGTGGCGATGGCGATGGCGATGGCGATGGCGATGGCGATGCTGACAGCGACAGCGCGGCCGATGCGCCCTCCCCTGCTGTGTCTTCGGTCGCGCCGGCCAGCGCACCTCCAGCCCTGCCGCGGCCGAGCAAACAGACCGCCATGCTGGCGCTCCTCCAGCGTGAGCATGGCGCGACATCGCCCGAGCTCATCGAGGCGACCGGCTGGCTGCCGCACACGGTGCGAGCAGCGCTCACCGGCCTTCGCAAGAAAGGTCATGAGGTGACCCGCGGCAAGCGCGACGGCATCACCTGCTACCATGTCGCGAGTATCGCCTGATGGACATGGTGGCAGAGATCGCCCGGCTGGAGACACTGTCTCCGGCCGAGCTGCGGACCCGCTGGATCGCGGTCACCGACAGCGTCGTGCCCCGGGTCAGCCCCAAGCTCCTGCGGCTCGCGCTCGCCTGGGAGCTGCAGGCGGCAGCGTTCGGCGGGCTGTCGCGCGAGACCACCCGCGCGCTCGACCAGTCGGCACGCGGGCTGACGAAGACCGCACCGGTCGAGGCCGACATGCGGCTGATGCGCGAGTGGCAGGGCCAGCTCCACATCGTCACGGTCGGCGAGGACAAGGTCATCCGCTGGAACGGTCGACCCTGGCGCTCGCTCTCCGAGGTCGCGCGCGCGATCACCGGCACCCGCTGGTCGGGTCCGGCCTTCTTCGGGCTCAAGAAGAAGGTGGCGGCATGAAGCAGGTTCGCTGTGCCATCTACACCAGGAAGTCGTCCGACGAGGGGCTGGAGCAGAGCTTCAACAGCCTCGACGCGCAGCGCGAGGCATGCGCTGCCTATATCCTGAGCCAGGCATCGGAGGGCTGGCCGGCGCTGCCCGAGGTCTATGACGATGGCGGCATCTCGGGCGGCACGCTTGCCCGCCCTGCCCTGCAGCGGCTGCTCGCCGATGTCGCTGCCGGACAGATCGACATCATCGTCGTCTACAAGGTCGACCGGCTCACCCGCTCGCTCCTCGACTTTGCCAAGCTGGTCGAGGCGTTCGACCAGGCGAACACCAGCTTTGTCAGCATCACCCAGTCGTTCAACACCACCTCGAGCATGGGCCGGCTCACGCTCAACATGCTCCTGTCCTTTGCCCAGTTCGAACGCGAGGTCACCGCCGAGCGGATCCGCGACAAGATCGCCGCCTCCAAGGCGCGTGGCATGTGGATGGGCGGGGTGCCGCCGCTCGGCTACGAGCCCTGTGGCCGGAGCCTGGCCGTGGTCGAGGAGCATGCCGACCTCGTCCGCCACATCTTCCGTCGCTATCTGGCGCTCGGTTGCGTGCGGCTTCTCCAGCTCGAACTGCAGCGCGAGGGGGTGCGGGTACCTGCCCGCACTACCCGGAGCGGCAGGAACATCGGCGGCGGCTGGTTCTCGCGCGGGCTTCTTCACGTCATGCTGCGCCGGGTCACCTATGACGGCCAGATCGCCCATCGCGACAAACTCTACGTCGGCAACCATCCCGCGATCATCGAGCGTGAGACCTTTGCCCAGGTGCAGGCGATGCTCACCGCGCACCAGCAAGGAGAGCGCCGGCGCACCCGGGTCAGGAGCCCGAGCCTCCTTGCCGGCCGGATCGTCGATGATGCCGGCGAGCCGCTGACCCCGACCCATGCGGTCAAAGGTACCGCCCGCTACCGCTACTATGTCAGCCGCAGCCTCCACCTCAAGGAGACGAGCACCGGCCTGCGCGTCCCCGCCCGCGAGATCGAGAAGCTGGTCGCCACCCAGCTCGCCGAGGCGTTCGACGATCCGCTCGCACTGATCGCCGCGGCACAGTTGCTGGTGGCGAACGACCGCCTGGCAGCACTCCACCAGCGCTGCGGTGACCTCGCCGCCAGACTGCGGCGCATTGACCGCGAGATCGTCGCAGCGCTGCTGCGGCAGGTGAGGATCGCAGACGCGCAGGTCGAGATCGACGCCGACACCGCTGCCATCGCCGCGCTGCTCGGCGTCACGCTAGCCGAGAACAGCTCGCCCCACCTCACCCTTACCGCCGACGTGCGGCTCACCCGCTCCGGGTTGGCGGTCAGGCTGGTTCAGGCCAACGGCAGCACCGTCAGCGCTGTGGCCGACCCCTCGCTCCTGCGGCAGCTGCTCACCGGCCGCCGCTGGTGGAACGAGCTGCGTCACGGCGAGATCGACATCACCCGGCTGGCCGCGCGTGAGGGGCTCACCGCCTCCTACGTCACCCGGATCGTGCGTCTCGCCTTTCTCAGCCCCGCCGTCCTCGAGGCGATCGTCGCGGGCCGGCAGCGCAGCGGCGTCGATGTCGGGCGGCTCACCCGCGGCGAGCCACTGCCCGCCTGCTGGCGCGAGCAGCGACAGCTTCTGCTGCCGACATGACGATAGGGTATCAATAAGCAACCAGCATCATTGACAGCTCTGGCGCGCGCTCCGAATGCAGCGACC
>JAKONL010000451.1 GCA_022701965.1 Burkholderiaceae bacterium
CACCGCGACCGGCAGCGTCAGCAGCTCCTCGAAGATGCGCGCCGCGCGCGAGCGGCTGCGCGCGATGGCATAGGCGCACGGTACGCCGAGCACGATCGTCGCCGCCACGCAGGCCACCGCCAGCACCGACAGCAGCATCGGCGCGATCATGAAGAAGCTGACGACCAGCGTCACCGCGAGCAGCACGGGCGCCCTGGGCTGGGTGGGGGTCCTCATGGTCCGAAGCGGCGTGCGGCGAACAGCACCAGCCACGTCACGATGCCCAGCGAGATCGACAGCGACGCCGCGAGCGCGAAGTTGGCGTAGTTAGTGAACTCGTTGTAGATCGTGATCGGAATCACCTCGAACTTGCTCGCCAGCGTGAACGCGGTGCCGAAGGCGCCCATCGAGGTGGCGAACAGGATCGCGCCGCAGGCCAGCGTGGTCGGTGCCAGCTCGGGCAGCCAGACGTCGCGCGCCACCCGCAGCCGCGAGGCGCCGAGCGAGCGCGCGGCCTCCTCGAGCTGCGGGTTCATCGATTCGGCGGCGGCCGCGTAGGTTGCGATGGCGCGCGGCAGCGAGAAGTAGAGGTAGGCCAGGAACAGCCCGAGCAGGCCGTAGGCGAAGGTGATGCGGTTGCCGGCGAGCGCATCCGAAATGTCGGCCACCAGCCCCTGCCGGCCGCCCAGCAGGATGACGAAGAAGCCGACGATCACGCCCGGGAACGACAGCGGCAGCGTCAGCAGCGACAGCAGCACGCGCTTGCCGCGGAAGTCGCGCCGCGCCAGGTAGATGCCGACGGCGCTGCCCAGCACGAGCGTCGCCAGCGTCACGGCCAGCGAGAGCGCGACGGTCTGCAGCATGCTCGCGAGGTAGCGGGCGCCGGTCAGCACGGCGAAGTAGGTCGCCCAGCCCTTCTCCGCCGGCAGCGCGACCAGGCGCATCACCGGCAGCAGCCAGAACAGCAGGAAGAACGCGCCGGCCGGGGCCGCGCAGCCCAGCAGCAGCCAGCGCTGGCGCCGGCTTTGGCTCGACCTCAACGCACGTCCTTCAGGTAGCTGTCGGAGAAGGCGCGCTGCGCGGCGGCCATGCGGCCGTAGTCGACCGTCTTCGCGCGCTGGTACTCGGTGGCGGGCAGGAACTGCGCCTCGACGTCCTTGGGCATCGCGCCGGCGCGCACCGGGCGCAGGTAGGCCTTGGCCCAGATCGCCTGACCCTCGTCGGAGAGCACGAAGTCGAGCGCCTTTTTCGCATCGGCGGCGTGCGGCGCCTTGGCGACCAGGCTCATCACGTACGGCACGACGACCGTGCCTTCGGCCGGGATCACGAAGGCGACGTTGGCCCTGTCCTTGTACTTGGCACGATAGGCGTTGAAGTCGTAGTCCAGCAGGATCGCGATCTCGCCCGACAGCACGCGCGCGTACGAGGTCTGCTTGGGCACGATGGGTTCGTTCTTCTGCAGCGCCTTGAAGTAGTCGATCGCCGGGCCGAAGTTGTCGAGCGTGCCGCCGCGCGCCTCGTTCACCGCCACCGCGCCGACGTACCCGACGAAGGCCGATGCCGGGTCGAGGTAGCCGATCAGGCCCTTGTATTCGGGCTTGAGCAGGTCGGCCCACGACCTCGGAACCGGTTTGCCCTTGAGCGCGTCGACGTTGACCATGAAGCCGAGGGTGCCCGAATGGATCGTGAACCAGTGGCCGGCCGGGTCCTTGAGGCCGTCGGGAATGTCTTTCCATTGGGCCGGCTGGTACGGGGCGACGACGCCGTCCTTCTGCGCCTGGATCGCGAAGGTCACGCCCAGGTAGGTCATGTCGGCGACCGGGCTGGCGCGCTCGGCGACCAGCTGGGCCAGCGACTGGCCGGAGTTCTTGTTGTCGGGCGGCACGGTGACGCCGGTCTTCGCCTTGATGGCGCGCAGCTGCGTGCCCCAGTCGGCCCATTCGGTCGGGCAGTTGTAGCAGATGGCGGTCTGGGCCATGACGTTCGCGGCGCCGAGGCCGGCCGTGGCGACGGTGGCCAGCAGGCCGGCGCGGGCGAGCCGGGCGATGCGTTTCAGGGTGGAAGACATGGGTTACTCCTTGGATGGATGAAGCGGAACTCGGGACGGGGGAGACGCGACGGGGTCGGCGGGCGCGACGTCGCACGATTCGCCGGCGCGAAAGCCGTGCGGCAGCAGCACGCTCGATGCGGGCGTGGGCATCGCGCCGCCCGAGAGCGCACGTATCAGCAGCTCGACGCCGTGGCGGCCGATGTCGTGGTTGGGCTGGGTCACGGTGCTCAGCGCCGGCGTCAGGTCCTCGCCGAGCGCGATGCCGTCGAAGCCGACCACCGACAGGTCCTGCGGCACGCGCAATCCGCTCAGGCGCGCCGCGCGGATGCTGCGGATCGCCAGCAGGTCGTTGGAGCAGAAGAGGGCGGTCGGACGCCGGGCCGGGTCGATGTGCGCGAGATGCCGCGAGAGCGACGCGACCGCCGTCTCGACGAAGGGCACCTCGATCAGCGGCGCTGCCTCGAGCCCGGCGGCGGCCATGCCCGCGAGGAAACCGCGATAGCGCTGCTGCGCCCGGTCGGACGCGGCGAGCGTGCCGCTCACCATCGCGATGCGCCGGTGACCCAGCCGAGCCAGATGCGCCACGACGCCGGCCGAAGCGCCTTCGCTGTCGACCGACACGCAGGGGTGCGACGTGTGCGCGTTGTAGGCCAG
>JAKONL010000460.1 GCA_022701965.1 Burkholderiaceae bacterium
AGCAGCTTGGGACGATGCTCGTGCGCCTTGCGCTCCATCGCGTCGTAGTCGATGGCTTCGTTGGCGTCGAGGCCGTAGCTCACGACGTTGAACCACTTGCCGCTCATGTTGAGGGGCATGCCGTGCGTGAGGTGGCCGCCTTCGGCCAGGCTCATGCCCATGATGGTGTCGCCGGGCTTGAGGAACGCCAGGAACACGGCTTCGTTGGCCGACGCACCGCAGTGCGGCTGCACGTTGGCGGCGTCGGCGCCGAAGATCTGCTTGACGCGGTCGATGGCCAGCTGCTCGGCGACATCGACGTGCTCGCAGCCGCCGTAGTAGCGCTTGCCCGGATAGCCCTCGGCGTACTTGTTGGTGAGCTGGGAACCCTGGGCGGCCATCACGGCCGGCGAGGCGTAGTTTTCGCTCGCGATCAGCTCGATGTGGTGTTCCTGGCGGGCGTTCTCGGCCTGGATAGCGGCGAAGAGTTCGGGATCGGTCTGTTCGACCAGGATGTCGCGGTGATACATGGCAGTCCTTTGAAGACGGTGGTCCTTGTTTCAACCAAACAAGGGCTGCCCAGGCGAACGGCTGAACACCCGCTCTGTGCGAGGGGCGGTACGCTCCCCAGTGGTGTTCCACGTCAGCGCCATCCACCGGGTGCGGAGGCAGCGCCTATCGCCAGTCGCGTACCCCGGCAGTGTAGCCGAGGCAATTCGGGCATCGACGCCCGGGTTCAATAACCACTGGCCAGGGCCGCGACCCTCTGCGCCTCCTCGGCCGCATGACCGGCGTCGGCGACCTCGGTGGACACGGTTTTCGTCGGTGTCGAGGCGATGGGCAGCGTCGCGGCCGGCGAGCGTGCCGGCTGCGCGCGGACGGTGGCTGCCGGAGGCGAGCCGGATGGCGTGGTCGGCACCGACTTGACGCCGCCCGCGACCAGCCGCAAGCGCTCGTGCTCGGCGAGCACCTTGCCCGCATACCCGCCATCGTCCTCGAGATTGGCCGCACCGACGTAATAGCGCAGACCGGCCTCGAGCGAACCGGCGCGGGCGATGCATTCCTGCAGCACCTTCACGCCCACCCGCATGTTGGTCACCGGATCGAACGCGGTCAGGGAGCCGCCGGCGCTCTCGTACTTGTCCACGTGGACGCGGGTCATGACCTGCATCAGGCCCTGCGCGCCGACATGACTCTGCGCGAATGGGTTGAAGCTGGACTCGACCGCCATGATCGCCAGGATCAGCGTCGGGTCGAGCTTGGTCCGCTTGCCGAGCGAATAGGCTTCCGACACCAGCACGCTCAACGGCTCGGCCGCGACCCGGTACTTCTTGCTCAGCCAGAACGCGACCGCCGCCTGCTGGCTGGGCAGGTCGCGCGGGCTGGCCGCGGTGGTGCGGTCGATGGCCGTCACGTCGAGCGCCGTGGCGTCGGGCACGACGACCGGCTTGCGCGAGTCGAGCCAGCCGGCGAGGTGCTGCTCGCCGGAGGCACGCAGGTCGGGTCGCGCCATCAGGGCGACCACGGCGAAGACCGTGGCCAGGCCAAGGAAGGCGAAGCCGTTGTGCGTGATTTCGAAAAAGCCGTCGACCACATCGGACCCGAATGTCCGTAGCCCGCGGGCTGTGGCCTCTAACGCCTTGCTCATCGCTGTTCCTTTCTATGCGGCCCGCGACTTCCGGACCTCTCGGGAGGCAGGAGTTTTCGAAGACGACGCTGATTGGTTATGGATCAGGTCCGCGCGTGAAGAGGTTGGAGCGCGAAATTCTGATGTAGCCGAAAAGATTTAATCTCGGCAGCGGATCGGGACGGCCCGGCGACAAGGGCAGCACGGGCGAGGCGGATTCTAGGAGCGGCTTAATACCTGGTCAATAATAAAGAATCCGTTCTTTATGCTAAGAAATCTGCTTGCATGTAGTACTTTGGTAATTGATTTCTGACCGATGTCGAAAAACCAGGCACTGTCCGAAACTCTGGCCGGACACATCGCCGGTGTGCCGCGTCATGTCCCAGCCGTCGGACGTCGGTCGTTCTGCGGCACACTCGCCCGATGAATCGGGTTTCTTTGATGCAGGGCAGATGGACGCGCCGCGTGGCGCTCGTGTTCCTCATAGTGGCGGCGTTCTATCTGGCGGCATGGCTCGGCGTTCCGCCGCTGCTCAAGAGCCAGGCGAGTCGCATCGCCTCCGAGAAGCTCGGTCGGCAGGTCACGATCGGCGCGGTCGAATTCAAGCCCTGGACGCTCGAACTCACGTTGCGCGACCTGCGCATCGCGACGGCGGACGGCAGCCAGGCGCAGGTCGAGGTCCGGCGCATCTACGTCGATGCCGAGATGCAGTCGCTGCTGCGGCTCGCGCCGGTGATCGACGCCGTGACGGTCGATGCGCCGGCCGTGCGGCTCACGCACCGGGCCGACGGCAGCTACGACATCGACGACGTCCTCTCGAAGCTCGCCGCGGAACCCGAGAAGCCTGCTGGCAAGCCCGCGCGTTTCGCCGTCTACAACATCGCCGTGTCCGGCGGTTCGGTGGAGTTCGACGACCAGACCGTGAAGCGCAAGCATGAACTGCGCGACCTGGTGTTCCAGGTGCCGTTCCTGAGCAACCTCGACTCGCAGCGCGACGTCACGACCGAACCCAAGCTGGCCTTCACGCTCAACGGCGTCGCCTTCGACTCGACTGCCGCGAGCACGCCTTTCGCCGAGAACCGCAAGACCGATGCGCACCTGAGCTTCAAGGGCCTGGACCTGGTGCCGTACCTGGGCTATCTGCCCGGTGGCCTGCCGATCAGGCTGCAGTCCGGACTGCTGGACGCCGACCTCAGGATCGACTTCGAGCGCGCGGCCACCGCCGGGCTCGGAATCAGCGGGACCGTCGAAGTGCGCAGTGCCAAGGTCGCCGACGCACGTTCGCGCGACCTGCTCGCCTTCGACTCTCTCAGGCTCGCGCTGGCCGACGTACGGCCCCTCGAAGGCTCGTTCCACCTCGGCGAGATCGCGCTGACGGCGCCGAAGCTCGGGATCGCGCGCGACGCGTCCGGCCGGCTGAATCTGCTCGCCACCGATCCGGCGACCGGCGCGACCGAGAAGGTGATGGCCGTTCCTGCCAGCGGACCCGATGGCGGCGTCGGGCCGTCGACGCCGCAGGCCACGTCGAAGGCGCGAACGCGCGTCCAGGTCGACCGTCTCGTGATCGACGGCGGCGACATCGGCTGGACCGACGAAACCACCCGGCCGGCGGCGGCGATCGAGGCGCGGGCGGTGGCGCTCGAGGTCACGGCGATCCACTGGCCGTTCGAGAAGCAGCCGGCGCAGTTCCAGGGCTCCACGAAGGTCGCCGGCGGAACGCTGAAGTTCCGGGGCGAGGCGACCGACAGGCTGGCGAAGGCGCAGGTCGACGTCGATGCGCTGCCGCTGTCGCTCGCGGCTCCCTACCTCGCGCAGAGCCTGGTGCCGACGCTCGACGGCAGGCTCAGCGGGCGGATCGAGGCGGCCTGGACACCGGACGAACTCAAGCTCAAGGCGCCCCGGCTCGCCGCCGAAGGGCTGGCGCTCACGCAGGAAAAGACCGCGCTCGCGAGCCTCGGCCGTTTCGAACTGGTCGACGCGGAGGTCGACCTGAAGCGCCACGTGTTGGCCATCGCGTCGCTCACGGCGGTGAACCCGAAGGTGAGCATCGAGCGGGACAGCGAACGGCGCTGGATGTTCGAGCGCTGGCTGCGCACGCCATCGTCCGGCGGTCGCACCGGTGGCGAAGGCGTGGCCCGGGTCGCCGCCCCGAAACCTGCCGAGGCGGCTGCGGCGCCGGCGGGTGCCAATGCGACACCGTGGAAACTCACCATCGCTTCGCTGGCCGTCGATGGCGGAGCGGTCTCTTATGCGGACAAGTCCAATGCCGTGCCGGTGGCGTTCGACATCACCGCGCTCAAGCTGTCGGCAAGGAACGTCGCACCCGGCACGGCGACAGCCTCGGCCGTCGAGCTCGGCGGCCGCATCGGGGCGGGACGCGCCGACGCGGGCCGCTTTGACTTCAAGGGCAGCGTGGCGCTGCAGCCGCTCTCGGCAGACGGGCGGCTCGACATCGCCGCGTTTCCGGCGCATGCCCTGAAGACTTACTACGCCGACGCGCTCAACATCGATATCCGGCGGGCCTACGCCAGCTACAAGGGAACGGTGCGCTTCGCAAGCAAGCCCGCGGGCATCGACCTCAAGCTCGCAGGCGACACCTCGCTGGACGACTTCCGCGCCAACAGCGCCTCGCTGACGCAATCGGAGGCGCCCGGACTCGAGCGTGCGAACAACCAGCTGCTGAGCTGGAAGACGCTGAGCCTGCGCGGACTCCAGGTGGCGCTCCTCCCGGGGGCGCCGCCGACCGTCGACGTGCGCGAGACCACGCTGACCGACTTCTTCGCCCGCGTGATCGTCGACCCGACCGGGCGGATCAATCTCCAGAACCTGACCAAGGCAGCGTCGCAGGACGCCGCTGCCGAGAGTTCGCGAAAGGAATCCGTCACGCGCCGCAAGGCCGATGGCGAGACCACGACCACGTCCGATGCCGCGGCGACGCCTCCGCCAGAGAAGACGCCGTTCGCCATCCTGCGCTTCGGTCCGATGAGCCTGGTCAACGGCAAGATCGACTTCACCGACCTGTTCGTCAAGCCCAACTATTCGGCCGATCTGAGCGAACTCACCGGCAAGCTCAGCGCCTTCGCGCTGCAGCCGGGCGTGAAGCCGGAGTCGGCGGACCTCGAACTGCACGGCAAGGCGCAGCAGACCGCGGCGCTGGACATCGTCGGCAAGATCAACCCGCTCGCGCGGCCGCTCGAACTCGACATCACGGCGAAGATGCGCGACCTCGACCTGGCGCCGCTCACGCCCTATGCGGTTCGCTACGCCGGCCACGGCATCGAGCGCGGCAAGCTCAGCATGGACGTCAACTACAAGATCTCCGCCAACGGGCGGCTTGCCGCGACCAACAAGCTGGTTCTCAACCAGCTGCGCTTCGGCGAGGAAGTCAAGGGCGCCCCCAACAGCCTGCCGGTGCGCCTGGCCGTCGCGCTCCTTGCCGATCGCAACGGCGTCATCGACGTCGACCTGCCGATCAGCGGCTCGCTCAACGACCCGCAGTTCAGCATCGGCTCGCTGATCTTCAAGGCGCTCGGCAACCTGATCGTCAAGGCCGTGACATCGCCGTTCGCGCTGCTCACGGGCGGACTGGGCGGGGGCAGTGGCGGCGAGGCCAGCGCGATCGCGTTCGATGCGGGCAGTGCCACGTTGACGGCCGCTGCGATGCAGAGCCTCGACAAGGTCGCGAAGGCGCTGGCCGACCGGCCGGCCCTGCAGATGACGGTCGTCGGTATGTCGAACCTCGCGGCCGAGCGCGACGGCTACAAGCGCCAGCGCCTGAGGCAGCTCGCCCAGGCCGAGAAGCGTCGTGCCGCGGCGCGGGCCGGGGAGGATGCCGCCGACGTCGCGCCGGTCACCGACGCCGAATACCCCGCCTTGATCGCCGCCGTCTACAAGCGCGCCGACCTCGCCAAGCCCCGCAACATGATCGGCTTGGCCAAGGACCTGCCGCTGGCCGACATGGAGGCGCTGCTGCTCGAGCAGATCACCGCGACCGACGAAGCGATGCGACAGCTCGCCGTCGAGCGCGGCGCCGCGGTGCGCGACTATCTGCTGGCCAAGCAGTTGCCCAGCGCTCGGCTTTTCCTCGGCGCGCCGCTCGTACGGACGACAGCCGAGGCCGACTGGAAACCCTCCGCCGAGCTCAGACTGGCGACCCGCTGACCCCAAACTTCCCGGGTCGGTGAAAATGGCGGATCGCGCCGGCAGAACCGGCGCTTTCCGCATTCCCATTCAGACAACGACCAGCAGCGCGCAGTGACCTCCAATTCTTCCAAGCACCACGATCTCCAGTCCCTCGACACGCTCACCGGCGGCGCCTTCACGGCTCCGACCTCGGGCGAGCGCGCGCAGCGCATCCGCGACTGGCTCGCCACGAACCCTGCGCCCGAGCAGATGCAGGACGTGTTCAAGGAACTGAGCGGCCGCGACAAGGGTGCCGCCCGCCTGCTGCGCGAAAAGCTCGACGAGATCAAGCGTGCCAAGGGCCAGGAGGCGATCGGCGTCGAATGGGCGCAGAAGGCCGAGACGCTGCTGGCGCAGTCGAAGCTCAACATCGCCGATGCGCTCGCCTGGCAGCGCGATGCCGCCAAGGCGGGCGCGCCGCTCTCTCGCGATCCGCTCTCGAGCCTCAAGGCCAGGCTGGCCGACCGCGTGAAGGGCATCGAGGACCTCCAGCACCGCGCGCAGGTCCAGCGCGAGGCGGCCGTGCTGCTCGCGCAGCGCTTCGAGGTGCTGTCGACGAAGGCCTGGCGCGATGCGCAGGGCGCAGAGGAAGCCCTGCGCGGCGACGTCGCGCACTGGCAGCAGCAGGCCACCGAGCTCGCCGGCGATGACAACTGGAGCAGCCTCGATGCGCGATTCGCGCCGCAGCTCGAAGCCTCGAAGGCGCAGCTGCTTTCGGTCTCCGAAGCGTTCCACGTGGCGCTCGGCCAGGCGGTCGCCGCCGCGGCCGATGCCGCCGCGCCGCTGCCGCCGGTGCCGGTCTGGGCCGACGAACTCCGCGCGGCGCGCGGACTTCCGACCGAGGCGGGAACCGCGGCCGCGGCGACGGCCGCTGCGCCGGGCAAGCCGTCGGGTGGCCGTGGCGAGTCGCGCGTCGACCCCGAGAAGCGCGCCGCCGCGCAGGATGCCGTGCAGGCCGCGCTCGATACGCTCGAGAAGGAAACGGCCGAGGGCCACGGCAAGGCGAGCGCCGGAGCGGCCGCCGCGCTGCGCGCGGTGCTCAAGGAGCATGGCAAGCTGGTCGAGCCGCCGCTGGAGGCCCGCGTCCATGCGGCGCTGGTCTCGGCCGGCGAACTCGAAGGCTGGCAGCGCTGGAGCGCCGACAAGGTGCGCGAAGACCTGGTTGCCCGGGCCGAGGGCCTGCTCAAGCGTCCCGAGGGCCAGGCCCTCGGCGGCCGCAAGATGCAGGAGTCGCTGCGCGCGCTGCGCGATCAGTGGAAGCAGGCCGACCAGGGCGGGGTGCCCAACCACGGCCTCTGGAAGCGCTTCGACGAGGCCTGCAACGAGGCCCACAAGGTCGTCGAGGCCTGGCTGGACAAGGTGCGTTCCGATGCCGCCGAGCATCGCGCCCATCGTCTGGCGCTGATCGAGGAAGTGCGCGCCTGGGCCGTCGAGCATGCCGATGCGGCCGACCTGAAGGCGCACAACCGGGCGCTGCACCAGTTCGCCGACCGCTGGCGCGATGCCGGCCATGTCGGCGAGAAGCTGTTCGCCGAACTGCAGCCGCAATGGAACGAGGCGTTCGGCGCCGCGCGCGCGCCGTTCGAGGCGGCCCAGAAGGAGAGCGTCGAGCGCCGGCAGGCCATGATCGCCGAGGCGGTCGAGCTCGGCGCCGCGCCGGTGTTGCGCATCGACGCCGTGAAGGCACTGCAGCAGCGCTGGCAGGCCGAGGCGCAGGGCGTGCCGCTCGACCGCCGTCACGAGCAGAAGATGTGGGACGCGTTCCGCGCCCCGATCGACGACGCCTTCAACCGCAAGACCGCCGAGCGCGAGAAGGCCTCGGCGGCCATGAGCGAGTTCGACCGCCATGTGCTGGACGCCTCCAAGGCGCTGGAGGCGGCGAACGCGACCGGTGACGCACAGAAGATCCGTGCCGCGGTCGCGCGCCTGGAAGGCGCGCTGCGCGGCGAGGCGCCGCCTCCCGCACCGGCGCCCGTCGCGGTGCCCAAGGCGCAAGCGACCGTCGGCGCCGACGGCCCTCCAGTCGGCGCGACCGAGGTGGTCGCGCCGGGACAGGCCGCCGCCGAATTCAGCGAAGGCGCGCACGTCCAGCCGGCCGCGCACGAGGCGGACGTGCCTGCGCCCGCATCCTCCGACGATCAGCCTGCCGACGGTGTCCCGGCGCCCGCTGCGTCCCCGACGCCGGCCGATCTCGTCGCCCCCGCCGACAGCGCCGACGCCGGTGCGCGCGCGGACGGTGGCGACAACGCGGTCGGCGCCGTGCCCGAGGAAACCGCCGTCGCGGCACCGAAACCGGCGCCCAGGCCGGTCGTGGTCGCCCGCCGCGGCGACGACCGTCCGGGCAGCCGCAAGGCGGAGCCGGTCGCGACGGGTCGGGACGGCCGCTTCGGTGGCGATCGTCGCGACAGCCGTGGGGGTCCCGGCGGCCCGGGTGGCCGTCCGAACGACCGCGGTCCGCGTCCGGATTCGCGCGGCGGCAATGATCGTGGCGGCCCGGGCGCCGGGGCGGGCCGCTTCGGCGACCGCGGCGCACCGCGCTTCGAGGACCGGGGTCCGCGTCTGGGCGACGCTGCGTTCCGTGCCCAGCGCGAAGCGCTCGAGCGTGCCGAGCTGTCCCTGCGCAAGCTCGCCGCGCAGGCGCACGGCGAAGCGCTGACGCAGCTGCTGGGTGCCTGGGAAAAGCGCGATGCGTCGCAGCTTCCGAGCGTGCAGGAGCTGGGCCGGGCGGTGAGCCCGGTCGTGCGAACCGCCTGGACACAGTCCGTGGGTGCAGCACCCGCCGCTGCGTCCGGCGCTTCCGAGGCTTTGCTGCGACTGGAGATGGCGGCGGAAGTGCCGACACCGGCCGATCAGATCGATGCACGACGCGCGCTGCAGCTCAAGCTGCTGACCCAGCGGGGCGATCCGGCGCCGGCGCAGACCTGGGGCCAGGATGCGGCGAAGGTGCTCGCGACCACGCACGAGGCGAACTCCGCGCGTCGGCTGCAGAACGCGCTGAAAGCCTTGCTGCGCAAGTGAGATGGCGGCGGACGCGAAGCCTGTCGACGACGCCGGCGCGTTCGCGATCCGTGCCTTCGTCCCGGCGGATGCCGATGCCGTCGTCGCGCTCTGGCGCGAGTGCGGACTGGTCCGCGCCTGGAACGATCCCTACAGGGACATCGAGCGCAAGGCGACGACCCAGCCGGAAATGTTCCTCGTCGCGGATTCCGGGGCGGAAGAGGGCGCGACCGTGGCGGGCTCCGCGATGGTCGGCTTCGACGGTCATCGCGGCTGGGTCTACTACCTCGCTGTCGCGCCGTCCATGCAGCGCCTGGCCCTGGGCCGCGCGCTGATGGCGCGGGCCGAGCGATTGCTGATCGAGCGGGGCTGTCCGAAGCTCGCACTCATGGTCCGCACGGAGAACGCGGGCGTGCTCGCGTTCTACCGCCGGCTCGGCTATGTCCAGGACGATGTCGTCGTGGTCGGCAAGCGGCTCATTCCGGACCTCTGACTCTCGCCGTCGCACGGCCGTCGGTGGCTTCGTGCGGTTCAGCTGCCGAAGAAGGCGTCGAACAGTCCGCACACGGCCGGAAACTCCTTCTCGAAGGCCGCGCGATGGACGAAGTAGCCCTCGCAGGCGACCGCGAAGAATTCTCCGATCGATTCGGCGCCGTAGGCGTCGAGCCATGGCGTCTCGCCGCCGAAGCGCTCGGCGACGATCGTGCGTTCCCTGAAGTCGGCGTAGGCGGGCTCCATGACCGCCGTCCAGGCGGCGCGTGCCTCGCGGGCGTTCGACGTCCCGGCAAAGCCATC
>JAKONL010000519.1 GCA_022701965.1 Burkholderiaceae bacterium
CATGTCGCCCGGCAGCGCGCGCGCCATGAAGAAGCAGGCCGTGCCCACCAGCAGCGCCAGCGCGACGATCTGGAAGGCACGCCGCGCCAGCACGCCGGCCCATGCGGAACGCACGGCGGTCATGCGCGCCACCCCATGCCGCTCAGCCGGTAGGAGCGCTCGAGCGGATCGAGGCTCACGCCGCTCAGGCGATCGCTCACCGCCACCTGCTGCCGGTACCAGGTCACCGGAATCACCGGCAGCCCTTCCTGCAAGGCCGCCGCCACCTGCGCGCGCAGCACGGCGATGCGCGCGGGTGTGGGCGTGCCGCGCTGCAGCTCGGCGAGGGCCCGCACGAGGCCGTCGTCCTTCCAGCCCATCGCACCCCAGTCGCCGCCGGCGGCGCCGAAGTCCTGCGCCAGCGTGCCGGTCGGATCGGGCACGCTCGCGTAGTTGCGCGCGGCCAGCGCGAGCTGCAGGCTGCCGTCGCGATGCCCGCGTGGCACGTCGCCCGAGTTGCCGATGTCCACCTGCACCGCGATGCCGGCCTCGCGCCATTGCGCCTGCAGCGCGGTGGCGATGACCGGCAGTTCCGGCCGGTCGACGAAGGTGCGCAGCGCGAGCCGCAGCGGCCGGCCGTCGCGGTCGCGCAGGCCGTCGGCCGCGCGCCGCCAGCCGGCTTCGGCCAACAGCCGCGCAGCCGCCTCCGGGTCGTGGCCGAGCGGCGCGAGCGCGGCGTCGTGCCAGCTGCCGAGCGTCGGCGGAAAGAGCTGCGTCGCCGCCAGCTCAGGATCGCGCAGCAGCGCCTTCGCGATGCCAGCGCGGTCGATCGCCAGGCTCAGCGCACGGCGCACCCGCACGTCCGCCAGCGCCGGAAGGCCCGCGTTGACCTTGACGATCACCGTCCGCGGCAGCGTCACCGCCGCGATACGCACCGCGCCGCGCTTGCGCAGCCGCGTCAGGCTCACCGGATCGAGCCCGTAGGCCAGGTCGGCCTGGCCGCTCTCGGCCATCAGCGCGCGCGTCTCGGCGCGGCCGGCCGACAGGTAGGCCACCCGCTCGACGGCCGGCCGCGGGCCGTCGTAGCCGTCGAACGCCACCGCCTCGACCCGCTGCGGCGGCGCCAGCACGGCGACGCGGTAGGGTCCGCTGCCGACGATCCCGCGCACCGCGCCGTCCGGGCCGTAGCTCGACGGCGCCAGCACCAGCGTGCTGCTGTGGGCGAGCAGCGCGGGCAGGCCGTTGTACGGCGCGGTCAGCCGGATCGTCAGCGCCGTGGCGCCGTCGGCCTCGATCGCCGCGATCGGCGCCACGCCGAGCAGCGCCGGCGGCGTGCGCGCCGCGCGCAGGCAGCGCACCACCGCGTCGGCCGCGACCGGCGTGCCGTCGTGGAAACGCGCGCCGGGCCGCAGCACGAAGCGCCAGGCCAGCCCGTCGGCCGAAACGCTCCAGCGCTCGGCCAGGCCGGGCAGCGGCGTGCCGTCGTCGCGCGCGTCCGTCAGCGTCTCGGCGATCTGCATGCGCGTGAAGACGTAGCCGCTGGTCGCGGGCGCGAGGCCGGCGATCTCCCAGGGGCCGACGATCTGCAGCGGTGCGCGGGCCGTCTGGGCGAACGCGGCCGGGCCGCCGGCCGCCGCGACGCCGGCCGCGGCCAGCGAGGCGCGCAGCGCGGTCCGCCGCGTGACGGCGCGAGCGACGCAGGCCGCGGAAAAACCGTGATCGTCCATCGTCAGAACCTCGCCTGCAGGCCGACGGTGAAGGTGCGCGGCGCACCCGGCGCGACCCAGACGCGGCTGTACGAGCTCGCGTAGTAGGTGCGGTCGAACACGTTGTCCACATCCAGCGAGAGGCGCAGCGCCGGGGTGATGCGCCAGTACGCGACCAGCCTGGCCGTGGTGTAGGCCGGCAGGTCGAACGCGGGCGTGCCGGCGACGGCCTCGGCCTGCGTGCGGGCCTGGCCGAGCCGGCGCCCGACATGCGCGAAGCCGCCGCCCACGCCCCAGCGCTGGCCACCGGCCAGGGCGTCCTCGTACATCGCCAGCGCGCTCGCGGTGAGCTTGGGCACGCCCAGCAGCCGCCCGCCGCTCTCCAGCGTGTTGTCGCGCGTCACCTCGACGTCGGTGAACGCCAGGCTCGCGTTGAGGCGCCAGTTCGTGGTCACCTGCCCGGCGATGTCGAACTCCGCGCCGCGGCTGCGGATCTCGCCCGCCGCGACCGAGAAGCCCGCGTTGGCCGGGTCGGCGGTGAGCACGTCGCGCTTGCGGATGTCGAACAGCGCCGCGGTCGCGCCGATGCGGCGATCGGTGCTTTCCCACTTGGCGCCGAGCTCCAGCGCCTTGCCGGTCTCGGGCGTGAAGGACCGCGCCGCCGCGTCGGAGCCGGCGTTGGGACGGAACGAGCGACCGGCGTTCGCGTAGAGCGTCCACTGCGCGTCGGGCAGCCAGCTCAGGCCGATGCGCGGCGAGGTCGACGAGGGTTGCTGCTCGGTGCGCGCGCCGTTGCGGCGGTTGAGCAGCGACTGGTCGTAGTCGTCCGAGCGCAGCCCGGCGACGAGGCGCCACTGCGGCCCGAGCCGGATCGCGTCCTGCACGTAGAACGCGGTGTTGCGCTGCCGCTCGCGCGTGTCGATATTGGCGCCGGGCACGGGCTGAGGCTGCCCGTAGACCGGGTCGTAGACGTTGACGGCATAGGGCGCGGCCGCGGTCGGGTTGGCGCGCAGCATCAGCGAATCCAGGTCGAAGCGGAAGCTCTCGATGCCGAACAGCAACTCGTGTTCGAGAGCCCCGGTCTTCACCACGCCCTGCAGTTCGGCCTGCAGCGCGATGTCGTCGGAGGAGAAGTCGCGCAAGCGCCGCTGGCGCGTGAGGTCGCCGTTGGCCCGCAGCGCCACCGCCTCGGTCGAGAAGCCCTCCAGCGAGGCTTCGCGGTACGACACGCCGACGCGGCTGCGCCAGGCCGGGCTCCATTCGTGCGACAGGACCAGCTGGTGCGTCTGGTTCTTGACGGTGACGTCGCCGTCGGCCGGCTCGCCGAGGAAGGTGCGACGCGAGACGGCACCCAGCCGGTTGTTCACCGCCACCACGCCGCGGTCGAGCGGCGTCGCATGGCGCAGGTATTCGCCCGCGTATTCCAGCACCGTGTCGCGCCCGAGCTTCCAGGTGAAGGCCGGCGCGATCACCTCGCGCCGGGCCTGCACGCGGTCCCGGAAACTGTCGCGGTCTTCCACGGCGACGTTCAGGCGGTAGGCGAAGCTTTCGCCGACCGGGCCGGTGCTGTCGAGCGACCCGCGCCGGTAGCCGAAGCTGCCGGCCTGCGCCTCGACCGTGTTCGCGGCGGTCCAGAGCGGCCGCTTGGAGACGATGTTGAGCGTGCCGCCGGGCTCGCTGCTGCCGTAGAGCGCGGCGGCCGGCCCTTTGAGGAACTCGATGCGCTCGACGCCGGCCAGGTCGCGCGGGGCGTTGAAGCCGCGGTTGGCGGAGAAGCCGTTGAAGAGCGTCGCCATGCCGGTGTTCTCGTTGCCGGGCAGGCCGCGGATCGCGAGGTTGTCCCACAGGCCGCCGAAGTCGTTCTGGCGCGAGACGCCGCCGACATGGTCGAGCACGTCGTCGAGCCGGGTCGCGCCCAGGTCGTCGATCGCCTGGCGCGTGACGACGCGCACGGACTGCGGCAGCTCGCGCAGCGGCAAGTCTGTCTTGGCGCCGGCCGCTTCCTCGGCGTGGTACGCGCCGGATTCGGTGCGGCCGACGACCTCGACGGTCGAGAGTTCGGCGCCGGCCGCTTCCGCGCGGGGTAGGACCTGCGCGAACGCGGGGGTGACGAAGGGCGACGCGACGAGGGTCGCCGCGGCGGCGAGGGCGAGCGGCAGCGGGCGCGCGGCGGCGGGGACGCGAGTCCCGGAGGATCGTGAGAAGACGGTCATGGAATCAATCGGCAGGACGGCCCCGGCCACGAGCGAGGTCGGCGGGCGGGACCCATGGACGGGCGAGCCGCCGCACGCTGGGCGTGCCGGGCGGCGGCAACGGATGGCGGGGCGTCAGCCCCGGGACGCGACTCCGGGCGGGTCCCGGGCCGAGAACCGCCACCGGTCGAGGCCCGGCAGGAATCCGATGGCGAGCGGCGGGGCCGGTTGCGAGGCCGCTGCGCCAGCGAGCGAAGGCGGCCAAGCGCCGTCGGCGACCGCCGCGAAATGCGCCGAATGCGCGAAGGCGAGACACCAGGCACAGAGCCCGTCGACGCTGCCTGCGCCGTTGCCGTTGCCGTTGCCGTTGACGTCCGGCTCGGCTTCATCGAGCTCGACGCCGTCGCCGAATGCCAGCTGGACCGGCGAGCGTGCCGCCTGCTCGATCGCCTGCACGAAATGCGACGCTTCGTGCGCAGGCCGACCGACCACCGTGTGGAAGCACAGGGCGAGCAGAAGCAGACGGATCAGCAGAAGGCGCATGGACGCGGGAGACGAAGCGGTGGGGCAGTGAACCGGTGAGGCGGCGGGAGGACGGTCGCGCGGGCGACGGCCCGGAATCATACGGGCGCGCGACATGCGACCGGCCGCGCATTGCCTGGCATCGCCTTTGCATGCCACCATGCGCACGAATCCTTCTTCCCGCCGGAGCACCGCATGCCCTATCGCCACACCGTCGGCACCGCCACCTGGCAGTTCGCCGATCTGCGCGCGCTCATGGCGAAGGCGACGCCGGCGCGCTCGGGCGACGTCCTCGCCGGGCTGGCGGCGCAATCCGCCGTCGAGCGCATGGCCGCGCGCATGGCCCTGGCCGATGTGCCGCTCGCCCGCTTCCTGGAAGAGCTGCTGGTACCGTACGAGGACGACGAGGTCACGCGCCTGATTGTCGACACGCACGACGCCGCCGCCTTCGCGCCCGTCGCGCACCTGACCGTCGGCGCTTTCCGCGACTGGCTGCTGTCCGACGCGGCCGACAGCGCGATGCTCGCGCGCGTCGCGCCCGGCATCACGCCCGAGATGGCGGCGGCGGTGAGCAAGCTGATGCGCCACCAGGACCTGATCCTGGTCGCGCGCAAATGCCGGGTCGTCACGAAGTTCCGCAACACCATCGGCCTGCCGGGCCATCTGTCGGTGCGGCTGCAGCCCAACCACCCGACCGACGACCTGCGCGGCATCGCCGCCTCGATGGTCGACGGCCTGCTCTACGGCGCGGGCGACGCGGTGATCGGCATCAACCCCGCGACCGACAGCGTGCCGGCGCTCACGCGCCTGGTGCACATGCTCGACGAGCTCATCGGCCGGCTCGGCATCCCGACGCAGTCGTGCGTGCTCACGCACGTCACCAACACCGTGCAGATGATCGAGCAGGGTGCGCCGGTCGACCTGGTGTTCCAGTCGGTCGCCGGCACCGAGCGGGCCAACGCGAGCTTCGGCATCGACCTGGCGCTGCTGCGCGAGGCGCACGACGCGGCGCTGTCGATGCGGCGCGGCACGCTGGGCGACAACGTCATGTACTTCGAGACCGGCCAGGGCAGCGCGCTGTCGGCCAATGCCCACCACGGCGTCGACCAGCAGACCTGCGAGGCGCGCGCCTACGCGGTGGCGCGCGCCTTCAGGCCGCTGCTGGTCAACACGGTGGTCGGCTTCATCGGACCGGAGTACCTCTACGACGGCAGGCAGATCGTGCGCGCCGGCCTGGAGGACCACTTCTGCGGCAAGCTGATGGGCCTGCCGCTGGGCTGCGACGTCTGCTACACCAACCACGCCGAGGCCGATTCGGACGACATGGACACGCTCATGACGCTGCTCGGCACGGCCGGCCTGACCTTCCTCATGGGCGTGCCGGGCGCCGACGACATCATGCTCAACTACCAGAGCACCTCGTTCCACGACGCGCTCTACCTGCGCGAGGTGCTAGGCCTGAAGCGGGCGCCGGAGTTCGAGGCCTGGCTGCGGGCGATGCAGCTGAGCGATGCGCAGGGCCGCATCCGGCCGGTGACCGCCGCCCATCCGGCGCTGCAGCAGTTGCGCCAGTTGCGCGTCGCCTGAAATCATGACCACCACGACCACCGATCCCGCCACGCCCGACCCCTGGGACGACCTGCGCGCCTACACCTCGGCACGGCTCGCGCTCGGCCGCGCCGGATCGAGCATGCCCACGGCCGAGCTGCTGCGCTTCGGCTTCGCGCATGCGCAGGCGCGCGACGCGGTGCATGCGGAGCTCGACGCCGACGCGCTGGCCGCGGCCCTCGAAGCCGACGGCTTCGGGTCGTCGCTGCACGTGCACAGCGCCGCCGCCGACCGCGCGACCTACCTGCTGCG
>JAKONL010000521.1 GCA_022701965.1 Burkholderiaceae bacterium
GCGTCGGCGCGCCGCTGCCCGACGAACGGGTGGAGCCGGCCGTGCGCGCCGTCGTCGACGAACTGGGCCGTGCGCTGGGTGCGCGGCTGCGGGGATGACGGCCATGGATTTCACGCTCGAGGCGCTGGAGACGCCGGCACTCACCAAGGCGCATCTGGCCGAACTGCTGTTCGAGCAGATCGGCCTGAACAAGCGCGAGTCGAAGGACATGGTCGAGGCCTTCTTCGATCTCGTGGGCAACAGCCTGAGCGAAGGCACGGATGTGAAGATCTCCGGTTTCGGCAACTTCCAGATCCGCGTCAAGGCGCCCCGGCCGGGCCGCAACCCGCGCACCGGCGAGGCCATACCCATCGGCGAGCGTCGCGTCGCGACCTTCCATGCGAGTGCCAAGCTCAAGGACCAGATCCAGAACGGCAGCGACGACGAGATGCCGCAGGTCGGTGGAACGACCGAAGTCGCCGACTGGCGGGTAAGCACCGACTGAGCGTCCGGCCCGTGCGGTCTGCGGCTGGGGTAACCTCGCCGGTTTGGCTCGCACCATCCTGATCTCGATGGAGAAAACGCTCCCGCCGATTCCGGTCAAACGCTACTTCACGATCGGTGAGGTCGGCGATCTCTGCGGCGTGAAGCCGCACGTGCTGCGCTACTGGGAGCAGGAGTTCACCCAGCTCCGTCCGATGAAGCGGCGCGGCAACCGCCGCTACTACCAGCATCACGAGGTGCTGATGATCCGGCGCATCCGCGACCTGCTCTATGACCAGGGCTTCACGATCAGCGGCGCCCGCAACAAGCTCCAGGAGCTGTCGCAGGGCGACCGCGAGCGCCGGCGCATCCATCCGGCGAAGGTCGTCGTCGTCGAAGGCGTCGAGGCGACCGACATCGAGCAGGAGATCTGGGAGGCGGCGTCGGGCAATCCGATCGACGACGGCAGCGCATCCGCGCCAGAGGCCCACGTTCCGCACGTGCCGGTTCAGGTCGGCTTCCACAGCGCGTTGCCGCTCCCGGACTGGCACCACATCCGGCGCGAACTCGTGGAAATACGTCAACTGCTTCTGAGCGGACTCTGAGCTGCCATTCGCCACGGTATACTCGCCGGCTTCGGTGTGTGGCGCAGCCTGG
This sequence comes from Burkholderiaceae bacterium, assembly GCA_022701965.1. The sequence continues at coordinate 1,120 of JAKONL010000521.1, forward strand.
TAGCGCACTTGCATGGGGTGCAAGGGGTCGAAGGTTCGAATCCTTTCACACCGACCAGTATTGACGGGGGTTGGCAGCTTGATGGTTGCCAACCCCTTTCTCGTTTCCGAGCCTGAATGTCCCGACGGCGCTCCAGATCGGGACGTCGGCGGGCCCATCCAGTGGCTCGCATTGACTAGACTCGAGGGTTGCCAAGCAACGGCACGAACACGCATCGATGAACAGAACCTACCCCGAACTGAAGACCGAAATCGCTCGACTGGAAGCAGAAGCTGAAAGGGTGCGGCAATTCGAGTTGCCGACCGTCATCGCCGAACTGAATTTGCTCATCGAGCGATATGAGCTCACCGAGGCGATGATCTTCGGTGTCACGCCGGAGGGCGGCCCAGGTCGGCCGAAGACCGTGATGATCCCGAAGTACGTCGACCAGGTCACGGGCAACACCTGGACCGGGCGCGGCACTCGGCCTGCCTGGCTTTCCGCAGCGCTCGAAGCCGGCACCTTGGCTGAGAACCTTCTCGTCAGCTGATTCGAACGAAAGGACGGCGAGATCCTGCGCCGTGCCGCAGCCGGTCGACGAATCCGACCGGTTACCAGCCTCCGCTGCCGGGTCCGCCCTTGAAGGGTCCGGCCAGGTCGGGGGTGATCCACCCGCCATAGAAGGCGCCTGCCTGTGGAACCACCTTCGATCCGCCGACACGGCAGTCGAGATCGTGGGCATAGAAGGCCACGCAGCCGGCGAGCGGCTCGGCGCCTGACAACGGATGCGGATAGCTCCAGGCGACCTGGTCCAGGCGACGTGCGCCGTCCACCAGATTCCAATAGCGCGCCGGTCCCTTCCACTCGCAGAAAGAGCCGTCGCCAGCGGGCTGCAGCAGACCAGGCTGCACGTCGGCGAAAGGCAGGTAGAAGGTCGGCGGGTGGGCCGTTTCGCGGACCGCCCAGGCGGCGCGGGTTCGCGCGATCTCGAGATGGTCCCAGCGCACGACGATCTCGCGCTCTTCGCGCACCAGTTCCGGCGGCCTCGGGAAATCCCAGACCGAAACCTCCCCCGGCGCAGGAGCATCGGCGAAAGGGGGTCGCTCCTGCCCTCGCCAGAGCCACTGCGCGCGAGCGCTTTCAAGCCATTTGGAATCGCTGCTCATGATGCATCGGAGGATACAGGGCGAGGCCGACATGGCTGCTCCTCATGCCTTCGAATTCAGTCGAGCTTCAACCCGAGGTCGTCGACCGTCTGCCTGAAACGCTTCTCCTGCTGCGCGAAGAACGCCGCGTACTGAGCCGGCGTCGAGGCGATCGAATAGGCGCCCTGCGTATCGAGCGCCGCCTTCACCTGTTCGTCGCCCATGGCCAGTGCGATCTCCCTGGCCATCCGTTCGACGATGGCCGCCGGTGTCTTCGCCGGTGCCATCACGCCCTGCCAGGCGGACGCATCCAGGTTCTGCGCGCCGCTCTCGGCCAGCGTCGGCACGTCGGGATACAGCGGCGAGCGCGATGCCGAGGTCACGAACAGCGGCTTGAGCCGACCGCCCTTGACCAGCGCGAGCGGCGAGTTGACCGAGTCGAACTGGAACTGGGTCGAGTTGCCGATCAGGCCCTGCAGCGCCTCGGAGCTGCCCTTGTACGGCGCGTGGACCGCATCGAGCCCGTTGGCCTTGAGCACCATCGCGGCCGCGATGTGCGCGAGATTGCCGTTGCCCGGGCTGCCGTAGTTCAACTGCCCGGGCCGGGCCCTGATGTAGGCCGCCCATTCCCTGAAGTCGTTCCCCGGGAAGTTCGCCTGCACGACGCAGACCAGCGGCAGCGACGCAGTGCCGTTGACCGGCACCAGTTCGCGCAGCGGATCGATCGGAGGCTTCGCGTAGAGCGACGGCGTGAGCGCCAGCGAGGAGCTGTTGTAGAGGAAGGTGTAGCCGTCGGGAGCGGCCCGCGCGACCAGGCCGGCGGCGATGTTGCCGTTGGCGCCCGGGCGGTTCTCGACGACGACGCCCTGCCTGAGCTGGTCGCCCAGGCGCTTGGCCAGCACCCGCGCCACCAGGTCGTTCGGGCCACCCGCCGCGAAGCCGAGCATCAACGTGATCGGCCGCTCCGGCCACGCGCCCTGGGCCGATGCGAAGCCGCTCTTCAGCGCCGCCGCCGATGCCGCGGCGAGCAGCAGCCCGCGGCGCGTCATGCCCGGTGCGAAGCGGAAGCCGGTGTCTCGTTCTGGTTCCATGTGGATCTCCTGTTCCTTGTCGGTCCGTTCAGCACGCTTCGATCGAGGCGGGTTTCATGCTCTTCCTCCGGCGAAGTTGGAGATGCGCCGGCCCTCGGCGGCGAGGGAGGCGAGCAGGGGCGACACGGTCCAGTAGCCGTAGCGGTCGCCGCGCGTCCGCGCGTAGTGCGCGAGGCGAGCGACGATCTCCGGCAGGCCGATCGCGTCGGCCGTGAACATCGGCCCGCCGCGATCGGCCGGATAGCCGTAACCGGCGGTCCAGACGACGTCGATGTCGCCGGCCCGGTAGGCGATGCCTTCCTCGAGGATCCGGGCGCCCTCGTTGATCAGCGGGTAGAGCAGCCGCTCGACAATCTCGGGCGTGCCGATGTCGTCGCGCTGCGCGATGCCGTGCGCGTCGGCCATCGCCCGCGCGATCGCCGTGGCCTGCGGATCGGGCAGGGCCGTGCGGCCCTCGTAGCGGTAGTAGCCGCTGCCGGTCTTCTGGCCGAAGCGGCCGAGCTCGAACATCCTGCGCACCACGGCGCGGTAGCTGTCGTCGGGCGGCAGGCCGCCGGCCTTGCCGTATTCGATGACGGTCCTGGCGCCGACGTCGATGCCGGCCATGTCGAGCATGCGGCAAGGACCCATCGCCATGCCCAGCGACTCGACCGCGCCGTCGATCTGCGCCGGGCTCGCGCCTTCCATCAGCAGGAACTCGGCCTCGCGCATGTAGACCTCGGCCATGCGGTTGCCGATGAAGCCGTAGCACACGCCCGACACCACCGCCACCTTGCCGATGCGGCGCGCGAGCTGCATGACGGTGGCAAGCACTTCGGGCGCGGTCTCGCGGCCGCGCACGACCTCCAGCAGGCGCATCACGTGGGCCGGGCTGAAGAAGTGCATGCCGGCCACGTCCGGCGCGCGGCCCGTCGCGGCGGCGAGCGCGTCGACGTCGAGCGTCGAGGTATTGGTCGCGAGGATCGCGCCGGGCCTGCAGACCTGGCCGAGCCGGGCGCAGACCTCCCTCTTCAGGTCCATGTCCTCGAACACGGCTTCGATCACGAGGTCGCAGTCCGCGAGCGCCGCGTCGTCGACCGAGCCCGCGAGCAGGCCCATGCGCTGCCCGACCTGTTCGACCGTCAGCCGGCCCTTGGCCGCGCTCGCCTGGTAGTTCGCGCGGACGATGCCCAGTCCACGCTCGAGCGCGGACTGCGTGGTGTCGACCAGCACGACGGGAATGCCGGCGTTGGCGAAGCTCATCGCGATGCCGCCGCCCATCGTGCCGGCGCCGACGATGCCGACCTTGCGGATCGGGCGCAGCTGCACGCCGTTCGCGAGGCCGGGAATCCGTGCCGCCTCGCGCTTGGCGGCGGCGAGGTGATCAGACGGGGTGGCCATCGTCGCACGCCTTGTAGAGACGAAGCGGCCGATAGACCAGCACCGTTTCGCCGTGCTGGTTGACGACCGTGTTGCGCGTGCGAACCAGGCCGCGGCCGGGCTTCGAGGTCGCGCGGGATTCGATCACCTAGCAGTGCACGTAGATCGTGTCGCCGAGCTGGATCGGTCGCTTCACGTCCATGTCGACGTTGAGGAAGGCGAGGCCGGTGCGGTCCATGGACGGCAGCACGAGCCCTTCGGCGAAGGCCATGACAGCAGGGCCGGCACGGGCCGCCCGCCGATCGCGTTGCCCTCGCGCCGGTGGCGGTCGGTGAAGAGGTCCTCGGTGAACCAGGTGAGGTTCACGTAGGCGGCGAGGTCGCTCTCGAGCAGCGTGCGGCCCTGGGTCGACCAGGTGGTGCCGAGCGCGAGGTCCTCGAAGTGGAATCCGCGCGCGATGCGTCCGTGTTGCGTGGCGTCCATGCGCGTGCTCAGTAGGACTTGGGCATGCCGAGCACTTTCTCGGCGATGTAGCACATGATCAGCTGGATGCTGATCGGCGCGATGCGCAGCAGCATCGACTCGCGGAAGTAGCGCTCGACGTGGTATTCCTTCGCGTAGCCGAAGCCGCCGTGCGCGAGCACCGACGCCTCGCACGCGTGGAAGCCCGCCTCGCCCGCGAGGTACTTGGCCGCGTTGGATTCGGCGCCGCACTCCAGCCCCTGGTCGTAGCGCCAGGCGGCATTCATCACCATCAGGTTGGCCGCTACCAGGTCCATCCAGCACTTGGCCAGCGGATGCTACACGCCCTGGTTCTTGCCGATCGG
>JAKONL010000536.1 GCA_022701965.1 Burkholderiaceae bacterium
CTTTTCGGAGGAACGAAAATTTCCGCCTCGTTTCGTTCACGCGCGATCCGGACCAAGGGTAGGTGGCCCGATGCGCCAGCGGCGCGACGCCCGCGCGTTTACGCTTTCTTTACGCCGCCCTCCCGACTTCATTCCCCATCTTTACGCCGCCGTGCCGAGACTCACGACCGTGTCTCGACAGAGGAGTGACGTATGGACATCGTGTGGATCGCGGCAGTCGCCGCGCTGTGGGTTCTGGTGGCGGAAATGGTGGTCGGGCTGGGCCAGCTCGACCGGCCGAAGGGCGCCGCAAGCGCCGTCGGCGCCGATGGCAAGGGAGCGCGGTCGTGATCGGCCTCGAGGCGCTCTACGGGTTCGGCGCCCTGATCGCGGTGATCCTCTTCGCCTACCTCGTGTTCGCGCTGATCTGCGCCGAGGAGTTCTGAGATGGACGCCACCGCCTGGATGCTGCTCGGCGCGTTCCTCGCCGTGCTGCTGCTGCTCGCCTGGCCGCTCGGCCGTGGCATCGCCGCACTGTGCGACGGCCGCCTGCCGAGCTGGATGCTGCGCGCCGAGGCGCCGCTGCTGCGGCTCGCCGGCGTCGCGCCGGACCAGCCGATGCACTGGCGCACTTATGCCTTCGCGCTGCTCGCCTTCAACGCGGTCGGCGCGCTGGCGCTCTATGGCCTGCAGCGGCTGCAGCACCTGTTGCCGCTGAACCCGGCCGGCATGGCCGCGGTGTCGGCCGATTCGTCGTTCAACACCGCGATCAGCTTCGTCGCCAACACCAACTGGCAGGGCTACGCCGGCGAGGCGACCATGAGCCACCTCACGCAGATGCTCGGCCTCACGGTGCAGAACTTCCTGTCCGCCGCGACAGGCATCGCGGTGGCCTTCGCGCTGGCGCGCGGCTTCGCCGCCCGCCGCACCGACGGGCACGGCGTCGTCGGCAATTTCTGGGTCGACATCGTGCGCATCGTGCTGTGGCTGCTGCTGCCGATCGCGTTCGTGCTGGCCGTCTTCTTCGTCGGCCAGGGCGTGATCCAGAACCTCGATGCGCCGCACGCGGTGCGCACCGTCGAAGGCGCGACGCAGACCCTCGCGATGGGTCCGGTCGCATCGCAGGAAGCGATCAAGATGCTCGGCACCAACGGCGGCGGCTTCTTCAACGCCAACTCCGCGCATCCGTTCGAGAACCCCACGCCGCTGACGAACTTCGTGCAGATGCTGGCGATGTTCCTGATCCCGGCGGCGCTGTGCCTGGCGTTCGGCCGCGTCGTCGGCGACCGGCGCCAGGGCTTCGCGGTGCTGGCCGCGATGACGGTGCTGTTCGTCGCGGCGGTGGTCGTCGTCCTGCCGGCGGAGCAGGCCGGCAATCCGCTGCTGCAGCCGCTGGGCGTCGACCAGGCGGCGTCGGCGCTGCAGGCCGGCGGCAACATGGAAGGCAAGGAGACGCGCTTCGGCATCGCGTCGTCGGCGCTGTTCGCCGCGGTCACCACGGCCGCGTCCTGCGGCGCGGTCAACGCCATGCACGACTCGTTCACGCCGCTCGGCGGGATGGTGCCGATCGTGCTGATGCAGCTGGGCGAGGTCGTCTTCGGCGGCGTCGGCAGCGGGCTCTACGGCATGCTGATCTTCGCCATCCTGGCGGTGTTCATCGCCGGGCTGATGATCGGCCGCACGCCCGAGTACCTGGGCAAGAAGATCGAGGTGCACGAGATGAAGCTGACCTCGATCGCGATCCTGGTCACGCCGATGCTGGTGCTCGCCGGCACGGCGCTGGCGGTGAGCCTGGGCGCGGGCAAGGCCGGCATCGCCAACCCCGGCGCGCACGGTTTCTCGGAAATCCTCTACGCGCTGACCTCGGCCGCCACCAACAACGGCAGCGCCTTCGCCGGGCTCTCGGCCAACACGCCGTTCTACAACGCGCTGCTCGCGGTCGCGATGTGGCTCGGCCGCTTCGGGATGATCGTGCCGGTGCTCGCCATCGCCGGTGCGCTCGCCGCGAAGAAGCGCCTGCCGGTCACGGCCGGGACGATGCCCACGCACGGCCCGCTGTTCGTCGCGCTGCTGATCGGCACCGTGCTGCTGGTCGGCCTGCTGAACTACGTTCCCGCGCTGGCGCTGGGCCCGGTGGTCGAGCACCTGATTCTCTGGAAGTGAGGGTCGCACCATGACCTCCAAAACCGCAAATTCCCTCTCCCTGTTCGACATGGCGCTGGTCCGTCCCGCGCTGTGGGGCGCCGTCGCCAAGCTGAGCCCCCGCGTGCAGTGGCGCAACCCGGTGATGTTCATCGTCTACATCGGCAGCATCCTCACCACGCTGCTGTGGGTGCATGCGCTCAGCTATCCCGGCGACAGCGGCATGCCGCCGGCCTTCGTGGCGGCGATCACGGTCTGGCTCTGGTTCACGGTGCTGTTCGCCAACTTCGCCGAAGCGCTGGCCGAGGGCCGCAGCAAGGCCCAGGCGGCATCGCTGCGAGGTCTGCGCAAGGACACCTGGGCCAAGAAGCGCAAGGGCGAGGGCTGGGTGCCCGAGCAGGCCGAGAACCTGCGCCGCGGCGACGTGGTGCGCATCGACGCCGGCGACGTCGTGCCGCTCGACGGCGAGGTGATCGAAGGCGTGGCCGCGGTCGACGA
>JAKONL010000547.1 GCA_022701965.1 Burkholderiaceae bacterium
CCGCTCTCGCGCGCCGCACCGCGCTCGCTGTCGCTGGATCGCGGCTCGGCGGCCGTGCCGTTCGACGCCGTCGTGATGTGCGCCGGCGTCGCCTCCGCCCGCCTCCTGCGCCCGCTGGGCGTGCGCATGCCGCTGACGCCGATCTACGGCCACTCCGTCAGCGCCAACATCCGCGAACCGCTGAACGCGCCGCGCAGCGCGGTGATGGACGAGCGCTACAAGGTCGCGATCTCGCGGCTGGGCCTGCGCGTGCGGGTCGCCGGCAGCGCGGAGATCGGCGGCCGGCTCGACGCCATGAATCCGGCCGCGCTGCAGACGCTCTACAAGGTCCTGCACGACTGGTTCCCGGGCGCGGCGACGCTGCAGACCGGCGTGCAGCAATGGAAAGGCGCGCGCCCGATGCTGCCCGACGGCCCGCCCGTGATCGGGCCGAGCGGCATTCCGGGCGTCTGGCTCAACCTCGGCCACGGATCGAGCGGCTGGGCCCTGTCGTGCGGCAGCGCGCGCGTGCTGGCCGACCTGGTCGGTGGCCGCGATGCGGGCATCGACCTCGAAGGCCTGGGTGTCGAGCGTCTGCTCGGTCGCTGAACCGAAAAGAGGACCTCTCCATGCAGCGCATCACGTCGATCTCGGAAGGCGATCTCTTCGACGTCGCGGGCACGCGGCTCGTCGAACGGCAGGCGGCGGCATCGCTGCCCGCTCACGCGCTGATGCGGCGCGCCGGCCTCTCGGTGGCGCGTCTCGCGATGGCGAGATGGCCGCACGCGCGCACGATCTGGATCGCCTGCGGGCCCGGCAACAACGGCGGCGACGGATTGGAGGCCGCGATGCAGCTCCGCCTGCGGGGCTTCGCGCCGACGGTGACACTGGCCGGCGACGCGAGCAGCCTTCCGCCCGACGCCTCGGCGTCGTTCGAGCGTGCACGCGACGCCGGAGTGACGTTCGCGACGACACCGCCCGCATCGTGGGACCTGTCGATCGACGCGCTTCTGGGCATCGGCGCGAGCCGCCCGCCGGACGGCACCATCGCGGACTGGTTGCGCCTGATGGAAGCCGGCGTCGCGCCGGTGCTCGCCGTCGACGTCCCCTCCGGGCTGGACGCCGACACGGGATGCATGAAACGGACGCCCTCCGGGTCGCTCGATCGACCGTCGACCGCGCAGCGTTCCTGCCTGAGCCTGCTCACGCTCAAGCCGGGCCTGTTCACTGCCCAAGGCCGTGACGCCACGGGCGAGCTGTGGTTCGACGATCTCGGCTGCGCGGACTTCGCTCGCGATGCCGCGACGCCCGTCGCCTGCCTGCCCGGCGCACCCGCCCTCGCCCACCGCCGTCATGCGTCGAACAAGGGCAGCTACGGCGACGTCGCGGTGATCGGCGGTGCGCACGGCATGACCGGCGCCGCGTGGATGTCGGCGTCGGCCGCGCTGCACGGCGGCGCCGGGCGCGTGTTCCTGGGGCTGCTCGATCCGCAGGCATCGGAGACCGTCGGAACGCGACCCGAGCTGATGCATCGTGCGCCCGGCTCGATCGACCTGAAGGCGATGACCGCGGTTTGCGGCTGCGGCGGCGGCGATGCGGTAAGCGATGCGATACCGCGCGTGCTATCCGAGTCGGCCCGGCTGGTTCTCGACGCGGACGCGCTCAATGCCGTTGCCCGCGATCCGATGCTGCAGGACCTGTTGAGAGCCCGCCGGGCTCCGACCGTGATCACGCCGCATCCCCTGGAAGCCGCGCGCCTGCTGGGCATCGATACCGCTGCCGTCCAGGCCGATCGGCTGAAGGCGGCCGACGATCTGGCGGTGCGTTACGGCACCGTCGTCGTGCTCAAGGGTTCGGGAACCATCGTCGCTCAGGCCGGCAGGCGATCATCCGTCAATACGACCGGCAACGGTCGCCTGGCGACGGCGGGCACGGGCGACGTGCTCGCGGGAATGGTCGGCGCCGCGCTGGCCCGGGGCGGGCCGGCTTTCGAGGCGGCGCAGGAGGCCGTCTGGCGACACGGCGACCTTGCGGACCGCTGGCCCGCGGACCAACCGCTGACGGCCGGCTCGCTCGCGCTCGCCGGCGCGCCGCGCTAGCTCAGCCGCGGCCGACGAAGGGCATCTTCGTCGCCATCACCGTGTGGAACAGCACGTTGGCGTCGAGCGGCAGGTTTGCCATGTAGAGCACCGACTGGCCGACGATCCGCACATCGATCAGCGGTTCGGCGGCGAGCTCGCCGTTGGCTTGCGGCACGCCCTTGGCCATACGCGACGCCATGTCGGTCATCGCGTTGCCGACGTCGATCTGCCCGACCGCGATGTCGTACTTGCGCCCGTCGAGCGACGCCGTCTTGGTGAGGCCCTCGACGCCATGCTTGGTCGACGTGTAGGCCGCCGAATTGGGACGCGGCGCCGTCGCGGAGATCGAGCCGTTGTTGATGATGCGCCCGCCCTGCGGGGTCTGGGCCTTCATCGTCCGGAAGGCCTGCTGGATGCAGAAGAACATGCCCGACAGGTTGATGTCGACCACGCCCTTCCACTGCTCGGGCGTCCAGTCCTCGAAGGGGCCGGGCGGGTTGCCGACACCGGCGTTGTTGAACAGCAGGTCGACGCGCCCGAAGCGCTCGACGGTCGCGGCGAACAGCGACTGCACCGACGCCGCACTGGCCACGTCCGTGGGCACCGCGAACGCGCGGGTACCGGCGCCCGATTCCTCGGCCACCTGCGCGAGCGGCTCGAGGCGCCGGCCCGCCAGCGCCACGTTCCAGCCGTCGGCCAGCAGGGCCAGCGCTGCCGCCCGCCCGATGCCGCTGCCCGCACCGGTCACGATGGCATTGCGAAACCCGTCGGCGGGTCTATTCGAAGTTGTCTGGGTCATTGTCTGTCTCTCTTTGTTGTCAACGGCGCGGCTTGCGCCCCTTCATTTTATTGGCGGCTTTCTTCACCGCCGACCTGAAAGCCTGCATCGCGGACTGCGGCTCGGATGCATCCGGCGACGTCGGCAGCTCGGCGTGCCTGGCGTGCGCGCTCGAAGCCGCCGCCTCTCCCCGGCCTGCGCCCGAACTGCGCGAACGCTTGCCCGACGACGCCTTGGCCGGCGCGCTGCCCTGTGCCACGACGCCCTTGTCCTTCATGGCGCGCGCCTGCAGTTCGTCGCCTTCGCGCACCAGGCGGAAGTCGATCTTGCGGCCGTCGAGGTCGACCCGGCTGACCTGGACCCGCACGCGCGAACCGATCGCATAACGGATGCCGGTGCGCTCGCCGCGCAGTTCCTGGCGCATCTCGTCGAACTTGAAGTACTCGCCGCCGAGCTCGGTGATGTGCACCAGGCCTTCGACGTACATCGCATCGAGCGTCACGAAGATCCCGAAGGTGGTGGCCGAGGACACGACGCCGCCGTATTCCTCGCCGAGGTGCTCGCGCATGTACTTGCACTTGAGCCAGGCCTCGACGTCGCGGCTGGCCTCGTCGGCGCGGCGCTCGTTGGCGCTGCAGTGCAGGCCGGCGGCCTCCCAGGCCAGCACTTCCTTGGTCGGCGCGACCGCCGCCTTCTGCGGCTTGGTCGTCGGTGCCTTGACGCGCGAGGCGAGCCGCTTGGCGAGCTTGGCATGCGCCTCGCCGGGCGTCGGCAGCATGGGCAGCTGGTATTTCGTCCGGCCGAGGATGGCCTTGATCACGCGGTGCACCAGCAGGTCCGGATAGCGCCGGATCGGGCTCGTGAAATGCGTGTAGGCCTCGTACGCCAGGCCGAAGTGGCCGCTGTTCATGGGCGTGTAGATGGCCTGCTG
>JAKONL010000562.1 GCA_022701965.1 Burkholderiaceae bacterium
ATGTCATGCGCGAACTCGAGCGACTCGACAAGGTGGCCTACGTCCGCTTCGCATCCGTCTACCGGAGCTTCGAGGACGTCGACGAATTTCGCCAGCTCCTGCGCGACATCTAAAACATTCGCGCCGACGTTCGTGCGGTAGCGAATTAATACTCGGGTGATCGATTCCGGGCCGGGCTGCGACGAACGGTGTCGTTTCGCAGGCGACCGGCACGATTCCGAAATACCCGCTGTCCAGAATCCGCCTCCGCACCGCCGCAACCGCCGGTGTTGCAAACGCAAGAGGCGCACTTGGAACGACGACGGCAACATACCTTCGCAAGGAATCGCGGCTCGACATTGATCGAGGTGCTCGTGGCGATCGTCGTCCTGTCGATCGGCTTGCTCGGCATGGTCGGCCTGCATGCAGCGTCGCTGCGGAACAACCGCGATGTACGGCTGCAATCGACCGCGGTGCGCCTGGGGGTCGAACTCGCCGAACGGATGCGCGGCAATCGCATCGTCGCCGCCGACCCCGACGCCGGCGCCAATCCCTACCTGCGGTCGAACCTGACCGCCCTGCCGGGGGCCACCGGTACGGACTGCTTCGCCGCCAGCTGCACCACGCCGCTGGACGTCGCGCGCTGGGACATGCAGGAATGGCTGCAGCGCGTCTTCGCCGTCGATGCGGGCCTGCCCGGCGCGAGAGTCGTCGTCTGCTTCGACCGGGCGCCCTACGACGGCGACGGCCTGCCGCGATGGTCGTGCACTGGCAGTGGCGACGTCGCCTACGTGAAGCTCGGCTGGACGCGCGTGTCGCTCGGCCGTCCCGCAGCCGGCACCACGGCTCTGGAGCACGCGACCGACGCGGGCAGCCGGCCGGGCGTCGTCCTGCCCGTTGCGAGCGGCGTGCCATCGTGATGACGACACGTCGCCTGCGACACCCGGCCTGCCGCCGGCACGGCGCCCGGGGACTCTCCCTGGTCGAGCTGCTGGTGGCGCTGGCGCTCACCCTGATGCTCGTCGTCGTCGCGGCCGGCGCACTGCAGGTCGCACGACGCGGATACGCCAGCGTCGATGCGGTGAGCCAGCTTCAGGACAATGCCCGGTTCGCAGCCGACATGATCCACAGACTCGCCGGCCAGGCCGGCTACGTCGACGCGGATCTCGCGACCGACACCGATGCCGGCACCTTCATGCTGGCCACGGCGGCCCTGGCGCCAGCGTCCGTCGAGGGTTACGACGACGCGCTCGTGGCACCGGGCACCATGGGTGCCGTGACAGCCGTCGGCGCGAACGGAAGCCGGAGTGCCGGCTGCGGCGCTTCGGCCGGATCGGCATGCAGCAACGGCAGCGACATCCTCGTGCTGCGCACTCAGGCCAATGCACGCACGCCGGGCTCCACGAAGACCGACGGCACGATGCTCGACTGCATGGGCGACGGCATCGGCACGGTCCCGGCCGATCGCAGCGAGACGAGCGTCAGCGTGCTGCACCTGCGCGTGGGCGGCGATGGAGAGCCCTCGCTCATGTGCACGACCGGCACGACGAAAGGGTCGGTCACCACGCTTTTGCCCGGTACGCAACCGATCGTGCAGGGCGTGGAGAACTTCCAGGTGCTCTACGGCGTCGACGGCGTGCTGCCCAACGTGCGTCCCACGGTACCGGGCGACACGGTCGCAGAGCGCTATCTCCGCGCGTCGCAGATGGTCGTTCCCGGCGATGCCGAAGGCACGCGCCTCAACTGGCAACGGGTGCGGGCGCTGCGCATCGGCCTCGTGCTGCGCGGTCCGCCCGCCTCGTCCCTGGAACGAACGGCCGCGGGAACCTTGTATCCGCTCGGCGTGGCGATGTCGTCCGTCGAGGATGCCGGCACCCGCTTCGATCCGGCGCCGGACGGTCGCCTGCGCCAGACGCTGACCTTCACGGTCCATCTGCACAACCGTCAGCCCTCATGACGGCCCGCCACGGATACGGCTCGGCGTCGGCCGGCGTCGCGCTGATCGTCGTCATGGTGGTGCTCGTCATCGTGTCGGTGCTGGGCATCGGCTCCGTGCAGCTTTCGATGATGACCGGCCGCGGCGCGCGCAACGATCGCGATGCGCAGCTCGCGCTGCAGTCGGCCGAAGCGGCCCTGCGCGATGCGGTCGCCGATATCGACGGACCGCCGGCGACGTCGAAACGGGCCTCGGCCTTCGCGGCCGGGAACCTGCTCGATTTCGAGAACGGATGCGGAACCGTGGCGATCCGCAAGGGCCTGTGCGCGCAGACCCTGGTCGGGCGGCCCGCGTGGCAGACGGTCGACCTGTCCGACAACGCGCGCACCGCCGCATTCGGCGAATTCACCGGTCGCTCCTTCGCCAGCGCGTCGGGCGACGGACACGGCGTCATGCCCGCCGCGCTGCCGCGCTATGTCGTCGAGGCGATCGAGGACCGGGAGCCGTTCCGCGATCTTTCCAAGCCGCCGGGGCTGGTGTACCGCGTCACGGCAATGGGGTTCGGTCCGCGACGGGACATCCAGGCGGTGGTCCAGATGGTCTATCGAAAAAGGAAGGACTGACGATGGGTCGTTCGTTTCGCCTCCCGTCCTTGGTCGGCGCCCTCCTCGCGCTCACTGGCCTTGCCGTTTTCTGGGCGGTCGTCGCGCAGGAGGAGCCCGCCCGGCTCGTCGCGCTGTCGGCGGAGCCGCTTTCCGCCGCGATGACCCAGAAGCCGACGCTCGCCCTGGCGCTCTCGGTGGAATTCCCGACCGTCGGCGCCCAGTACACGGAGCCCCGCTACTCGCCCCGCGAGGCCTACATCGGCTACTTCGACGCCGAGAGCTGCTACGCCTACGTCGACCCTGCCGACGCCGCACTGCGCCGCTTCGACCGCATCGGCGCAGCCACCGGCCGGCGCTGCGACGGCACGGCCTTCAGCGGCAATTTCCTGAACTGGGCCTCGACCTCCACGATCGACATCCTGCGCCTGGGCCTGACCGGCGGTGACCGCGTCGTCGAAACCGCGGCGCTCACCGTGCTGCAGCGCGCGGTGCTCCACCGGGTCGGCGACGGCAATTTCGCGAAGAAGGTCCTGGCGTCCGCCGAGGTCGCAGGTGCCGTACCCGCCGGTCTGCGCGGCCGGTGGACGGGCGGCATCGTGATCTCGAATTGCCTGGACCGGATGACCTTCGGAACCGGCACGAACGGCACCTGCCTGGACCCCGGCGACAACGCGGATCTCGGCGGCGCCGGTCGCGCGCACGGCTCGGAGGCACTTTCGAGCGACGTCTTCTTCTACGCCCGCGTGAGGGTGTGCGAGTCTTCCGCTTCCGGCGAACTGACCGACCCCCGGAAGGCCTACTGCGCACGCTATCCGGCCGGCAACTTCAAGCCGGTGGGCAACCTGCAGAAGTACAGCGACCGCCTGCGGGTCGCCGCCTTCGGGTATCTCATGGACGACGGCAATCAGCGCTACGGCGGCGTGCTGCGCGCGCCCATGAAGTTCGTCGGGCCGCGAGGCTTCGACACCGAAGGGCGGCGCCTGGCAGGCAACGCCCGGGCGGAATGGGACGACGCGACCGGCGTCTTCCGGCCCAACCCGGAGAACGCCGCCGAGGGCCGCAGCGGGGTCGTCAACTACCTCAACCAGTTCGGTCGGACCGGACCGGTGGCCGGGCGCTACAAGACCGTCGACCCGGTCGGCGAGCTCTACTACGAGGCCCTGCGCTACCTCCAGGGCCTGCCGCCGACCCCGCAGGCGGTCTCCGGCATGACGGACGCCATGAAGGACGGCTTTCCCGTGTACGACCGGTGGGACGACCCGCATGCCGCCGGGTCGCCGCGTCGAAGCCACGCCTGCACGCGCAACAACATCCTCGTCATCGGCGACGTCAACACGCACAACGACAAGTCGATTCCCGGCAACACCGGCCGCCTCGACATCGGCGAGTTTCCGCGCCCCGCCGATCCGGCCGCGAACGAGCCCGATTTCGTCGCCTGGACCCGCGTCGTCGGCGGCTTCGAATCGGGATCGCCCGTGTCCTATATCGACGCGACCGGCCAACCCAGGACCACCTCGAACCCCAATGCGGCGAGCGATTCCGCACGCTCCCCGTTGAAGGAGCTCTCGGGCATGTCCGAGGCGGACACGGGCGCCGACCGGGCCGGCTACCACATGGCCGGCATGGCCTACTGGGCGAACACCCACGACATCCGTGGCGCGCAATGGACGGCCGAACCCGCGAAGCAGCGCCCAGGCATGCGCGTGACCACCTACGCTGTCGACGTCAACGAGGGCGGCACCGACTCGGAACTGCAGAACCGCCGCCGCAAGCAGTTGTTCCTCGCAGCCAAGTACGGTGGCTTCAAGGACGGTTCCGCGTTCGGCAACCCGTTTCTGGACGCACAGGGGGCGTTGGACAACCGGGGCTGGGAGGCCACGGACGCCCGGGGCGACCCCCGCACCTACCGTCTGTCGAGCAGTGCCTCGGCCGTGCTGCAGGGTCTCGACGCCATCTTCGCGAACCTGGCGTCCCGAAGCAACGTCGTCGCCGCGGGCGATACGCCGACCGGCATCCTCACGCCGGGGTCGGGCCTGCTGAACTACCAGGCCAGCTTCGATCCGGACCGCTGGAGCGGCGACGTGCTCGCGCTTCCCGTCACCGCGGACGCCGAAGGCACGGTTCGCACCGCGAACGCCCGGGACGAGGCCCGCTGGTCCGCCGCCGACCGGCTCGACGCCGCGACAAACGACATCGCGGCGCGCCGGATCGTCGTCGGACGGACCGACAGCCGGCTGGCCGCGGCGACCGAGTTCCGATGGCCGGACCTCGAACACGCGCTGGGGGGCTACAGCCTGCGCGACCTGCTCGACCGGCCCGCACCCGGCGCCGCAGCCGACGGGCTCGGGCAGCGGCGCCTCGAGTTCCTGCGCGGTGATCGCCGGTCGGAGGGCGAAGTGTTCCGCCGACGCGCAAGCCGGCTCGGTGACATCGTCCATTCGGGAATCGCCGTGTCGGGTCCACCGGGCCCGGGCAGCAATGCACCCGGCTATGCCGCTTTCCACGAGAAGACCAGGGGCCGAGGTGAAGCGCTCTTCGTCGGCGCCAACGACGGCATGCTCCATGCGTTCGATGCCCGCGACGGCCGCGAACTCTTCGCCTACATCCCCAGCTGGATGGGACCGAACCTCGCCGCGCTCGCCGCGCCCGACTACGACGCCGGCGGTCATCGCGCCTTCGTCGATGCGACTCCCCGCGTGGCCGACGTACCCATGGCCGACGGCGGCTGGAAGACGGTGCTGGTCGGCGGCACCGGCGCCGGCGGCCAGGGCGTCTTCGCGCTCGACGTGACCGATCCGGCCGCGTTCGACACCTCGAAGGTGTTGTGGGAGTTCACCGACCGCGACGACCCGCAGATGGGCAACGTCGTCGGCCGACCTTCGATCGCGAAATTCCGCACCAGCGCGGCTTCCGCGACCGGCGCTGCCGTCTACCGCAGTTTCGCGATCGTCGCCAGCGGGGTGAACAGTTCGCTCGCCGACGGCTTCGCGCGACCCGACGGCGTTCCTGCGATCTTCCTGCTCGACCTCTCGAAGCCATCGACGACGCCCTGGCGCCTGAACGTCAATTACTTCCGGCTCTCCGTGCCCACCGACGCGGCGCGCTCCCGCACGATGGCGCCAGGGGTGGTCGAGGCCGGCATCACGCTCGGCCCGGCCGGCGAGGTGCGAGCGCTGTACGCGGGCGATCTCCACGGCCGGCTGTGGAAGCTCGACTTCACCGCGCTCGGTACCGGCGGCTGGAACTTCGACGCGCTGTCGGCGTTCCGGACGAAGGCGACGGGCGGCGTCGCCGCGCCGTTCTTCGTCGCCAGCGATCCGCACGGAACAGCACAGCCGATCACGATGGCACCGGCCCTCACCGGCGGCCCCGGCCGCAGCGTCCTCGTGTCTTTCGGCACGGGCAAGTACCTCGAGGCCAGCGACACCGGAAGCGCCGACATGCAGACCCAGTCGGTCTACACGCTCTACGACGACGGCGACGCAGCCGCGGGCATTGCCGGACGGGGCCGGCTGGCTGGAGGCGACATCGACGACGGCGAGGTCCGCCTGCCGGCCTTCGCCTGGGGACGGCCGGCGGGCGACGACGACCGCTCCAGCCGTTCGGGCTGGTATTTCGATCTGCCTGGAGCCGGAGAACGCCAGGTCGGTGCGATGCGCACCTTCGGTTCGAAGCTGCTCTTCGCGTCCCTGGTGCCCGAGGACCGCGCCGCGTCGCCATCGCAGGATTGCAGCGCGGGCAGCAGGCTCTACGTGCTCGACCTCGCGACGGGGCGTGGGACGTCTTCGGCATCGACCGTCGGGCTGCTCGACGCCCCCTACGTCGTGCAGGTCGGCGCCTCGACCCACGGTCCGGTGGACTCGGTCGGCCAGGGCGGATCGCTCAGCCGCGGCCGCATCGTCATGCGAGGCGCCCGCGGTGTCGTGTCGGCGCCGGACCTCCTGGAGCGCCGCACCACCTTCGGCATGCTGAGCTGGCGTCGCATCAACAACTACCAGGAGCTGCACCGTGCGAGCGCAGACTGACGCGACCGCGTCCTGCGGATGCGGATCGGAAGGCTTCACGCTGGTCGAACTCATGGTCGTGCTCGCCCTACTGGCCATCGCAATGACGATGGCGGCTCCCGGCCTCGCCGGCTTCATGCGCAGCGCGGAACTCACGACCGCCGCCAGCGGCTTCGTCGCCGGCCTCGATGCCGCACGCTCCGAGGCCATGAAGCGCAACCTTCCGGCACTGGTCGTACCGCTGGACGCGGCGCGCCGCGACTGGTCCCGGGGCTTCGTCGCATTCGTCGACGTCGACCTCGACGGTGCCTACGACGAAGCGGTCGACCTCACCGTACTGCGCCATCCGATCTCGGCGTCGTTCCTCGATGTCTCCGGTACCGGCACCGCCAAGTCCGTTCCCGCCTATGTGCGCTACGATGGATCGGGCTTCTCGAAGAAGACCGACGGCAGCTTCATCGCCTTGAGCATGAGCTTTTCCCGCAACGACGCTCCGGCAGCCGAAGCCTTCTCGCAGACACGACGCGTCTTCATCGCGCGCACCGGACGGGTCCGGATGTGCACTCCCGCATCCGAGAGGGACGCACGCTGCGAAATGCCGGGTACCGATCCCTGACCACGCTCCCATGTCCGCATCCAACCCGCGCCCTTCTCCTTCGTTCGACGGCATGGCCCTGGCGCTGCAGCAGGCGCGGGCCTGTCTCCTCGTCACCGACCCGAACCCGCGCGTGGGCTGCGTGCTCGCGCGGCCCGACGGCACGGTCGTCGGCGTCGGACAGACCCAGCGCGTCGGCGGGGCGCATGCGGAGGTCATGGCCCTGCGCGATGCAGCCTCGCGCGGCCAGTCGGTCGAAGGCGCGACCGCCTACGTGACGCTCGAACCCTGCGCGCACCACGGTCGCACCGGTCCGTGCTGCGACGCGCTGATCGCCGCCGGCGTCGCACGGGTCGTCGCCGCCATTGCCGACCCGAATCCGCTGGTCGCGGGCCAGGGATTCGAGCGGTTGCGCGCCGCGGGCATCCAGGTGGATGTCGGCGACGGCGCGGAGGCCTCGCGCATGCTCAACATCGGTTTCTTCAGCCGCATGGTGCGCAGGACGCCGTGGGTCCGGATGAAGACGGCCGCCTCGCTCGACGGCAGGACCGCGCTCGAGAACGGCCGCAGCCAGTGGATCACCGGCGATGCCGCGCGCCAGGATGGCCATGCATGGCGTGCACGCGCGAGCGCCGTGCTCACGGGCGTCGGCACGGTGATCGAGGACGATCCCCGACTCGACGTGCGGCTCGTCGAGACACCGCGTCAACCGCACCTCGTGATCGTCGACAGCCGTCTGCAGACGCCGCCCGCCTCCCGGCTGTTCGATGTCCCGGGCCGGCAGGTCTGGATCTACTGCGCCGATCGCGACGAGACGAAGGCAAGTGCGCTCGAAGCGCGCGGCGCCGTTGTCTTCTGCCTGCCGAACCCGCACGGAAAGGTCGACCTGCCCGCGCTGCTGCGCGACCTGGCCGCGCGCGAAGTCAACGAACTGCACGTGGAGGCCGGCGAGAAACTCAACGGTTCGCTGATGCGCGAGGGACTGGTCGACGAACTGCTCGTCTACCTGGCGCCGAAATTCCTCGGCGACGGGCTGGGCATCGCGAGCGCACCGTTCGCCGGCGGTCCGCTGACGGATCTGGCGCAGGCGATGGCGCTGGATTTCACGGCGGTCGATCGCGTCGGAAGCGACCTGCGCATCGTCGCGCGTGTGGGCGGACGGGACGCATTCGGGGCGTGAGGTCGAGTTAGGCGAAAATGCACGCATGTTCACCGGAATCATCACCGGCGTGGGGCGCATCGTCGCCGTCCACGACCTCGGAAGCTCTTCATCCCACGGCAAGCGGCTCAGCATCGCCGTGCCCGACGGCTATCTCGACGACGTCGGCCTCGGCGACAGCATCGCGCTCAACGGCGCCTGCATGACCGTCACTTCGCTCGACCCCGCACTGCAGCAGTTCACGATCGACATCTCGGCCGAGTCGCTCGACAAGACCGCCGGCCTCGCGAGCGAGTCCGAGCGCATCAACCTCGAGAAGGCCCTGCGCGCCAACGACCGGCTCGGCGGCCACATCGTCTCCGGACACGTGGACGGCATCGGCACGGTCGCGCACTTCGCCGAGGTCGGCGAGAGCTGGGAACTGCGCATCCACGCGCCCCATGCGCTGTCGCGCTTCCTGGCGTACAAGGGCTCGATCACCGTCAACGGCGTCAGCCTCACCGTCAATCGCGTCGCCGACGTGGCCGACGGCAGCGAGATCAGCATCAACCTCATCCCGCACACGGTCGACAACACATCGCTCGGCACCCTGGCGCGGGGCAGTCGCGTGAACCTCGAAATCGACACCGTGGCGCGCTACGTGGAGCGGATGCTCCAGGCCGGCGCGCTGCAGATTCCCCCACAGAAAGAACAGCGCCCATGAAAGCATCCGTCACGCCGATCGGTTCGGCGACCCGCAACGGACGCCCGCCCGCGCCCGTCTCGGGCGTGGAAGACATCGTGGCCGACCTGAAAGCCGGTCGCATGGTGATCCTCGTCGACGAGGAGGACCGCGAGAACGAGGGCGACATCGTCATCGCCGCGGACCACGTCACGCCCGACGCCATCAATTTCATGGCGCGCCACGCACGCGGCCTGATCTGTCTCACGCTGTCACGCGAGATGTGCGAGCGCCTGAACCTGCCGCCGATGGTCGCGCGCAACGGCGCCAAGCATTCGACGGCCTTCACCGTCTCGATCGAGGCGGCCGAAGGCGTGACCACGGGCATCTCGGCGGCCGACCGTTCGCGCACCGTGCAGGCCGCGGTCGCACGAAACGCGGTGGCGGCAGACCTGGTCCAGCCGGGCCACATCTTCCCGCTGCAGGCGGTCGACGGCGGCGTCCTCATGCGCGCCGGCCATACCGAAGCGGGCTGCGACCTGGCCGCCATGGCCGGCTGCTCGCCGGCCTCGGTGATCTGCGAGATCATGAACGAGGACGGCACGATGGCGCGCCTGCCCGACCTGCAGGTCTTCGCCGCCGAGCACGGCCTGAAGATCGGCACCATCGCCGCCCTGATCGAGCATCGCAGCCGCAACGAGTCGCTGGTCGAGCGGGTGGGTTCGCGCGAGATCAGGACCGCCTGGGGCACGTTCAGCGCGCACGCGTTCCGCGACAAGCCCAGCGGCGGCGTGCACCTCGCGCTCGTTCGCGGCGCCTGGAATGCCGACGAGGCAGTTGCCGTCCGCGTGCATGAACCGCTGTCGGTCCTTGACGCGCTGGAGGTCGATCGCTCGCTTCACTCCTGGGGGCTCGACGCGAGCCTCGCCTACATCGCCGGCCAAGGCAAGGGCGTCGCAGTCCTGGTGAACTGCGGCGAGACGGCGGGCGAACTGCTCGCGCAATTCGAGGGCACGGCACGGCCCGCCCAGGCACCCGAACGCGGACGCATGGACCTGCGCAGCTATGGCATCGGCGCGCAGATCCTGCGCGAATGCGGCGTGCAGCGCATGCAGCTGCTGGGCACGCCGCGCCGCATGCCGAGCATGGCCGCCGGATACGGGCTGGAAATCGTCGGCTACATCCAGAAAGACTGAATCCCATGCTGAACGCGAACAAGGGCGCCGAGACGACGCTCGACGGAAAGGGCCTGCGCATCGGCATCGTGCAGGCGCGCTTCAATGCCGACATCACCGATGCCCTCGCCGAAGCCTGCCTGGCCGAACTGTCGGCGCTCGGCGTGGCCGCGAGCGACATCGACCACGTGCTCGTCCCCGGCGCGCTCGAAGTGCCGGTCGCGCTGCAGGCACTCGCCGAGCGCGGCGGCTACCAGGCCCTGGTGGCGCTGGGCTGCATCATCCGCGGCGAAACCTACCATTTCGAACTGGTGGCCAACGAGTCGGGTGCCAGCGTGAGCCGCATCGCGCTCGACTACGGCCTGCCCATCGCCAACGCGATCCTCACCACCGAGAACCTCGAGCAGGCCGTCGCGCGCCAGACCGACAAGGGCCGCGACGCAGCCCGCGTGGCGGTC
>JAKONL010000575.1 GCA_022701965.1 Burkholderiaceae bacterium
CTTCGGCGGCATTTCGGCGGCCGGCGCCTGCTGGGTGGCGCAGCAGATCGCCGAGCGCGAGAAAAACGCCACCATCGTGTTCGTGGTGTGCGACCGCGGCGACCGCTACCTGTCGACCGGCGTGTTCCCTGCCTGACCATGACCCAGTCGACCGCACCGCGTTTCTGCCAGGCCTGCGCCACGCCGCTGGCCGAGATCGAACTGATGGAGGACAGCGGCCCGACCGTGCGCCTGCGCTGTCCGGCCTGCGGCTGGACGCACTGGAACAATCCGACGCCCGTGCTCGCCGCCATCGTCGAATACCGCGGGCAGGTGCTGCTCGCGCGCAATGCGGCCTGGACCAACGGCATGTACGCGCTCATCACCGGCTTCATGGAGGCCGGCGAGTCGCCGCAGGAAGGCGTCGCGCGCGAGGTCAAGGAAGAGACCGGCCTCGACGTGAGCGCGCTCGACCTGGTCGGCGTCTACGACTTCCGGCGCATGAACCAGGTGCTGATCGTCTATCACGCCGTGGCCGACGGCGAGGTCGTGCTGTCGCCGGAACTGGCCGACTACCGCCTGTACGACCTCGACGCGGTGCGTTGCTGGCCCGCCGGCACGGGCTACGGTCTCGCGGACTGGTTGCGCAGTCGCGGACACGACCCGCAGTTCATGGAATGGCCGCGACCGGCCGCTTGAGAATTCTCGAACCCAGGACCCCCTCACATGAACATCGATCTAGAGCTCGACACCCGCGGCCTTCACTGCCCGTTGCCCATCCTCAAGGCCAAGCGCTCGCTCAACGGCATGGTCAGCGGCCAGTTGCTGAAGGTGGTGTCGACCGATGCCGGCTCGCTGCGCGACTTCCAGGCCTTCTCCCGCCAGACCGGCAACGACCTGGTCGAACAGCAGACCGTCGGCGAAGAATTCATCCACGTCCTGCGCCGGCGTTGACATGCGTTCGCGCATCGGGTCGCTGGCCGCGCGCGCGGTCGGAGCCGCCGCTGCGCTCGTGCTGCTCGCGGGTCTGGCGCTGATGTTCTGGCCGGACCCGCGCATCGAGCTGCCCGTGCCCGGTGCCGATGACGCGCCTCGCGCCGGTCCTTCCGCCATGTCGCTCGCCGTGCTGGGCGACTCCAACAGCCATTCCTACCAGGACCGCATCACCTTTCCCCTGACGTCGAGCGAGCGTGGCGGAGCGTTGCGGGCCGGCACCCTGCAGTGGACCGAAGTGCTCGCCCGCCTGCGCGGCGACGAGATCGATCTCGGTCCATGGGTCGCGTGGGGCCGATGGGGCCCGGTGGCGGCGGCGCGCGAGGCCCTGGGGCTCGGCGGCGACCGCTCGCCGCGCAAGGAAGACTTCCTGTTCAACTTCGCCAACTCCGGCGCTGCCTGCCGGCACCTGACCACGGGGCGCTACCGGCAGGCGCAACGGCTGGTCGCGGTGATGGACGAAGACCCCGGGCGCTGGCGGCGCGGCGTCGTGGTGATCCGCATCGGCCTGAACGACTGGGGCGGTCTGATGGAGGCGCAATCGCGCAATCCGGACGTGCCGCAGACGCAAGCAACCATCGACATGTGCACCCGCCGCATCGGCGAGGCGATGAAGATGATCCATGCAGCACATCCCGAGGTGCGTCTGATCGTGGTCGGTGTCGCCAACGAAGCCGACGAGCCGGCCTATTTCGACCGCTGGCTGTCGAAGGCGGAAACCGACAATATCGCAGCCGCGCTCGAACGCTTCAATGCTGCGTTGCGAAAGCTTGCCGAAGCCGAGCCGCACACGGTGTTCTTCGACGACAACGCCTGGGTCCGCGAGCATTGGGGAAGCCGCGACGCGAACGGCCGGCCGGCCTACAAGACCGTGACCATCGGCAAGTCGCTCGAGGTCACGAACACCGCCGACGACGCGCCCAACAACGCGATCCTCGGCGACCATCACGCCGGACTGGTCTACAACACGCTGTGGGCGCAGTCCATGACCCGGCTGCTGCACGACCGGCTCGGGCTCGCGGTCACGCCGATCCGGGACGACGAGGTCGTGCGCTTCGTCGAGGCGCTGACGAAGAGCACCGCCGTTCCGGTGCGCTGAGTCCTGGCGACGAGTGATTAGAGCGCGAGGCTCTTGAGATATTCGCGGAACTGGTCGCCCACTTCCGGATGGGCCAGCGCCAGTTCGACGGTCGCCTGCAGGAAGCCTTCCTTGCTGCCGCAGTCGTAGCGCACGCCCTTGTACGAGTAGGCGTAGACGGCTTCCTTCTTCATGAGCGAGGCGATGCCGTCGGTCAGCTGGATCTCGCCGCCGGCGCCCTTGGGCTGGTTGCGGATCTCGGCGAAGACGCCCGGCGTCAGCACGTAGCGGCCGGCCACCGCGAGCCGCGACGGTGCCGATTCGGGCGACGGCTTCTCGACCATGCGGTTGACCTTGACCAGGCCGTCCTCGATGCTGTCACCGGCGACGATGCCGTAGCGCTTGACCTGGTCGAGCGGCACTTCCTGCACGGCCAGCAGCGAGCGGCCCAGCTGCGCGAAGGCCGCGGTCATCTGCGCGAGCACCGGCTCGCCGCCTTGCGGGCCGACCATCAGGTCGTCGGCGAGCAGCACGGCGAAGGGTTCGTTGCCCACCAGATGCTCGGCGCACAGCACGGCATGGCCCAGGCCCAGCATGCGCGGCTGGCGCACGTAGGAGACCGTCATGTCGTCGGGCATCACCGAACGGGCGATGTTGAGCAGCGCGGTCTTGCCGCTGGATTCGAGCTGGCTCTCCAGCTCGTAGGCGGTGTCGTAGTGGTCCTCGATGGCGCGCTTGTTGCGGCCGGTGACGAAGATCATGTCGCG
>JAKONL010000585.1 GCA_022701965.1 Burkholderiaceae bacterium
GACCGCATCCTGATGGTGGCGAGCGACCGGCTGAGCGCCTTCGACGTCATCATGGGCGAGCCGATCCCGGGCAAGGGCGTGATCCTCACGCAGATGGCGCTGTGGTGGTTCGAGCGGCTCGGCCACATCTGCCCCAACCATCTCACCGGCGAATCGCCCGAGAGCGTGGTCACCGCCGAGGAAGTGCCGCAGGTGCGCGACCGCTCGATGCTGGTCAAGCGCCTGAAGCCGATCCCGGTCGAGGCCGTGGTGCGCGGCTACCTGGCCGGCAGCGGCTGGAAGGAGTACGTCGAGAACCAGGCCGTCTGCGGCGTTCCGCTGCCCCGGGGCCTGTCCAACGCCAGCAAGCTGCCGCGTCCGATCTTCACGCCTGCGGCCAAGGCGGCGGCCGGCGAGCACGACGAGAACATCAGCTACGACCGCGTGGTCGAGATCGTCGGCCCGCTGCTCGCGCAGCAGATCCGCGAGACCAGCATCGCGCTCTACGAGACCGCGGCGCAGATCGCGCTGGCGCAGGGAATGATCATCGCCGACACCAAGTTCGAGTTCGGCCTGGACACCGACGGCACGCTGGTGCTGATGGACGAGGTGCTCACGCCCGACAGTTCGCGCTACTGGCCGGTCGAAGGCTACGACGAGGCGCTGGCCTCCGGTGCGAACCCGCCGAGCTACGACAAGCAGTTCGTGCGCGACTGGCTCGAGGCCACGAAGATCAACGGCAAGCCCTGGGACAAGACGCCGCCGTCGCCGCGCCTGCCGGCCGAGGTGATCGAGAAGACGGCGGCCAAGTACCGCGAAGCGCTGGAACGGCTGACCGGCTGACCGCGCTCAGCGGCCCTCCAGCACCGCCAGCGTCCTGCCGCCCGCGTCGAGCAGCGTGAGCTGGCTGCCGACCAGGGCATAGCCGGTCGTCGCCTGCAGCGCACCGACGAAGCCGGTCTCGACCGCGCCGCGATCGGGGTCCGTGCAGGCCATCCGCGTCGCCGCGAGCGGGCCGATCTTCAGGTCGTGCCCCGTGCGGCGGTATTCGCCGGTCAGGCGGTTGCAGCCGCCCGAACCGCTCACGCGCGTGCCATCGAACTGCACCTGCGGATCGCGCTGGGGATCGGCGCCACCGGAGGGGACGCGCACCGGTTGCAGGCCCAGGCTCGTCAGTCGCCACACCCGCGCTTCGATCGGCTCGTCGAGGCTCACGCTGGCCGCGCAGGCGGTGAGCAGCACGGTCGCCACGGCGAGGGCGGCGACGGATGCGAGAGAGGCGGAGGGGCGCATGACGGATCCTTCTGGCGAAATCGTTGATGGCTGCGGCGCGGTCCGCGCTGCGCCGCCATCGTAATGCCACGGTATCCACCGCCGCGCGCCGGTGCGGTACGTATCAGCCTTCCAGCGCGTCGAAGGCCGCGTCGTCCGGACCGATGGCGGGCGGCGAGCGCCAGCCGGCGTCGCGCAACGCGTGCGGCACCTGCCGGTCCACGCCGAGCAGCACCGCGAACAGCGCCATGCGCACCGCGATCCCGTTGTCGGTCTGGCGGAAGATGGCCAGCCGCGGGTCGTGGTTGAGGTCGTTGCTCAGGTCGTTGGCGCCGGGGCGGCTGTCGCGCGGCAGCGGGTGCATCACCAGCGTCTGCGGTCCGCAGTGGGTGTCGATCAGCGCCTGGTTGATCTGGAAATCGGGCGTGTAGCCCTCGAAGGATTCGTCGGCCACGAAGCGCTCCTTCTGGATGCGCGTGGCGTACACCACGTCCGCGCCCTTCAGGCCGTCGGCGAGCGAGCCGGTCTGTTCCACCACGTGCCCGTTGCGGGAGATCTGCTCGACCAGGTAGGACGGCAGTTCGAGCTGCGGTGGCGCGACCAGCGTGAACCGGATGCCTCGATACAGCGCCAGCAGCTTGACCAGCGAATGCACCGTGCGGCCGTACTTCAGGTCGCCGACGAAGACGATGTGCGCGCCGTCGACGATGCGGCCGAGCCGCGAGAACTCGCGCTGGATCGTGTAGAGGTCGAGCAGCGCCTGGCTCGGATGCTCGCCCGCGCCGTCGCCGCCGTTGATCACCGGGATGTTGGTGGCGCGTGCGAATTCCGCCACCGAGCCCTGCTCGGGATGCCGCACCACCAGCGCGTCGACGTAGCCGCTCATCACGCGGCTGGTGTCGTAGATCGATTCGCCCTTGGCCATCGACGAGAACGTGAAGCCCGTCGTGTCGCAGACCGAACCGCCGAGCCGGCAGAACGCGGCGCCGAAGCTCACCCGCGTGCGCGTGCTGGCCTCGAAGAACAGGTTGCCCAGCACCGCGCCTTCGAGCACGCGGCAGATCTTCTGGCGCCGGGCGATCGGCTGCATGAGGTCCGCGACCCGGAACAGTGCCTCGACCGAGTCGCGCGAGAACTGGTCGACCGACAGCAGCTGCGGCCGGCCTTCGAACGCGATCTGCTCGCGCAGGTCGGCCGGACGTACGCCGTGCGTTGCACCGGGATCGGGCTGCTGGACAGCGAGGATTTCCGAGACGAAGCGCTGCACGATCTCCGGCATGCTGCGCGATTCCTGCGAATCTTCGGGCAGCAGCCAGGTATCGACCGCGCGCCGGCTCACGCCGATGCGCAGTGCGAATGCCTCGCGCGTGAGGTTCAGACGCCGCATGGCGTCGCGAAGGAAGCTTTGCTGGGAAATGTTCATGGTGCGAATATACGCTTTGCGTATATTCGCAAGGGCCGCAGCGCGTCGACTCAGCTGAGCACGACGCTGCTGAGCCGGCGCCGATAGGTGGCCACGGTCGGATCGTCGGCCGGGATCTGCCCGTCGGCGACCTTGGCCTTCGGCGGCTCGATGACGTCCAGGATGGCGATGTAGGTCTTGCGCGCGAGATCGTCGCTCCACGCCTTGTCGCGCATCAGGATCTCCAGCAGCTCGTCCATCGCGTCGGTCCAGCGCTGGGCCTGCATCAGCAGGCGCGCGCGGCCGAAGCGGGCGTCGAAATCGCGCTTGCCGGCGGCGATCCTCGCGTCGAGCGCGTCCAGCGTCGGCGCATCGCCCGCCACCGGCCGGGCGAAGTCGATCGCGTCCATCCAGCGCTGCAGCGCATCGAAGCGGCGCACCGTCGCGGCCTTGGCGATCACCGGCGCGAAGGCCACCTTGGCGTCGTCGGCGCGGCCGAGCAGCAGCAGGAGCTTCACGTAGTCGAAGCGCGCGTCGTCGTTGGCCGGGTCGGTGGCGACGGCGTGCTGGAGCTTCTCCAGCGCGCCTTCGGTGTCGCCCTCGGCCAGCGCCTCGTGCGCGGCTTCCTCCTCGGCGGCGGCCTCGAGTTCCTCGACGGCCGGCACGTGCTTGTCGAGGAACTCGCGGATCTTGTCGGCCGGAATCGCGCCGACGAAGCCGTCGACCGGCTGGCCGCCGACGAACATCACGCAGAACGGGATGCTGCGCACGCCGAACATTTCCGACAGCTGGCCCGAGATCTGCGGCACCTTGTCGGCATCGAGCTTGGCGAGCGTGAAGCGGCCGGCGTATTCGGTCTCCAGCTTCTCGAGCACCGGGCCGAGCTGCTTGCACGGGCCGCACCATTCGGCCCAGATGTCCAGCAGCACCGGCACGGTGGCCGAGGCCTCGACGAGGTCGGACTGGAAGTTGGCGAGAGTGATATCGATCATCGGATCCAGATGGGTGCGAAACGTAAAATTGCGACCATGAACCAAACTATCCAGGTCGGCGTGGTGATGGGCTCGAACTCCGACTGGGAGACGATGCGCCACGCGGTCGAGATTCTTACGCAATTCGGCATCGGCCACGAAGCGCGCGTCGTCTCGGCCCACCGCATGCCCGACGCGATGTTCGCCTATGCGGAGCGCGCGGCATCGAGAGGGCTCTGGGCCATCATCGCCGGCGCCGGCGGCGCGGCGCACCTGCCGGGCATGCTGGCCGCGAAGACCACGGTGCCGGTGCTCGGCGTGCCGGTGGCCAGCCGGCACCTGCAGGGCGTCGATTCGCTCCACAGCATCGTGCAGATGCCCAAGGGCGTGCCGGTCGCGACCTTCGCCATCGGCACGGCCGGCGCGGCCAACGCGGCGCTGTTCGCGGTGGCGATGATCGCGGCGGCGAACGCGGCGCGGGGCGACACGGCGCTGCGCCTTCAGCTCGACGGTTTCCGCGCCCGCCAGACCGCCGTCGCCGAGGCCATGGAACTGCCGCCGCCCGGTGCCGAGGATGTCGCGAGCGCGCCGTCGACGCTGTCGCTGGCCGCGGTGTCGCCGTTCTCGCCGCAGGGCGGAGGCGCGCTGTGAGCCAGACGCCCTACCTCGCGCCCGGTGCCACGCTCGGCGTGCTCGGCGGCGGCCAGCTCGGCCGGATGTTCGTGCATGCCGCGCAGCGCATG
>JAKONL010000593.1 GCA_022701965.1 Burkholderiaceae bacterium
CGACGCCCACGGCGACGCATAAAGCCCCACACAGTGTTTACTTTCTCACTAATGACACGGCGATGAACGGCGACCTGACGCGATCTATCATTTCGATCATTTTTGAAGATATCATTTCGCCGTGCCGACCGCCGCAGCGTTGCATCATGGTCGATTGCCCGAACCGATCCAATGAATCCGACTTTCTCGACGACCTCGCGTGCCTTGCTGAGCCTTGCTTCGAAGGCGTCCGACTGGTCGACGCTCGCCAGGCGCTCCGCAGCGGCTGCTTCGACGCTGCTGGACCGCCTGAACGGGTTGACGCCGATGCCGGCCGTATCGATCTGCGCCCTGCCACCGGTCGAGGACCCGTCGACGGGCGAGGCTGCCATCGCGGCCTATGAGATCGGTGTGCCGTTCGAGCGCTGGGTGGCGCTGACCGATGCCTACGCCGAGCAGTTCATGCGCATGCAGCGAGGCGAAAAGGACGCACGCGAAAAGGCGATGGGCCTGTCGCTCGAGATGACGCGCATGAAACAGGCTCTGGGCTGCGTGGCCTGAGTCCGCGCTCTAGGGCCGCGCGCACAGCGAAGCGACGTGCTGGCCCAACCGCTGCCATGCGGGCATCAGCGAGGCGAGCGCCTCGCCTTCCGCGACGGCGTGCTCCAGCCGTCCTGCCATGGCGTGCCCGTGGGCATCGCCGATCAGCTGGAGCACCGACTTGAAGTTGTGCGCCACCCGGCGCAGTGACTGCACGTCCCCGTTCTCGCATGCGCGATCGCCGGCTTCCACGTCGGAAGGCAGCTGGGCCACGCAATTCGCCAGGAACTCGTCGAACAGCGACGCCTGGCCACCGAAGTGGTCCGCGATCGCGCGTTCGCGTTGCGTGACGGAGAGCGACGACGTCACGGCCGCCGGCACGCCGACCGGAGCGTCGCGGTCCGCGAGGGCCTGCTCGACACAGGCGATCAGCTCGGCATAGGGCACCGGTTTGTCGAGAACCCTGAAGACACCCAGCCCGGCGAGGCGGGGCCGCACGGCCGAAGTGAGCCCGGCGCTGAGGATGACGATCCGCAGGCCGGCGTGGCGCGGATCGTCGCGAAGCGAGCGCAACAGGTCCGTCGCGTGACCGTCGGGCAGCATCAGGTCCGAGATCAGCAGGTCGACGTCCCCTCCGGCGAGCCGCTCTTTCGCCTGCAGGATCGATCCCGCGTTCACGATGTCGACCGGAAGGTCGGCCAGCGCCATGGAAATGAAGCGACGGATCAGGACGTCGTCCTCCAGCACCAGCAGCCGGCTTCTCCGAGGCATGGCTTCAGGACGTGCCAGGCACGCGTTGCGCCATCAGCGACCGGATGCACTTCGGGAGATCCGTCACGATGCGCGGCTTGTGGACGATCGGGACGCCTTCGAGCGCGAACATGTACCGATCGAGGTCCGCTCCTTCCAGCGAGGTCATGACGATCAGGTCGACATGTACGAATTGCGGGTGCGAGCGCAGGCTGGAGATCAGCGTGGCGCCATCCATGCCGGGCAGCAGGATGTCCACGATCAGCAGTGACGGCTGGAGTTCGCCAGCCATCGCGAGACCGGAGAACCCGTCGTCCGCGACGACCAGCTCGAGCTCGGGGAACTCGTTTCGAAGCAGCATCGAGGCGAGCTTCTGGTAGTGCTTGGAATCCTCGATCAGGAGGACCCTGTCCTTGCCGGCCATGGCCGGTGCAGGAGCCGCGGCCGACCCGTGCATCGTGGGATTCGTCGGTATCGGGGACGACGGGGTCCTGTCGAGCTTCGCCTTCCCGTCGCTGCCCTCCTGGCGCCGCTGCAGCAGGGCATCGACCGACGCGCGGCTGATTCGCCTGTGGCCCCCTGGCGTCTTCCAGGCCGAAAGCTCGCCACGATCGACCATCAGCTGCACCGACCGCACTGCCAGATCCAGGATCTCCGCGACTTCACGCGTACTGCAGTCGAGGGTCTTGGAAGGCGAAGGCTCATTCATGAATACGCGAATTTTGCCCGAAATGAAACATGAATCGGCACATTTGATTCTTACAAATTGTCTCGAACTTGCAATAATCGAGCTTTGAACAGTCCGCAAGCCAAGGCCGCCAATGACCAGCATCCTCATCGTCGACGACCATTCGGACATCCGGAAGCTGATCCGCATGACCCTGGAGTTCGCCGGCCACGGAGGCCGCATCGCCGAGGCGAGCGAGGGCGAAGCCGGCCTGGCCCTGGCGCGGGAACTCCGGCCCGACGTCGTCATCACCGACGTGATGATGCCCGGCGCCACCAGCGGCCTGAGCCTGTGCCAGACGCTGAAGTCCGACCCCGCGGTTTGCGGCACCGCGATCATCATGATCTCCGCCAAGGGCCGCGCCGAGGACCGGCTCGCCGGCCTGGAAGCCGGCGCCGAGGCCTACCTGGTCAAGCCGTTCAGTCCGCTCGAGCTCGTCAACACGCTCGAGCGCCTGGGAATTTCGGCATGACCGCCACCGGCTCGTCGGCAAGCGACAAGCGCTTCGACGAGGCCGCCGCGGCCCAGATGGAGACGCTGCTGTCGGACCTCGGCAAGATGTACCAGGAACGCAACGAAGCCTTGCGCGAGGTGGTCGCGGCGCACCAGGACACGCTCTACAAGCTCGCGCTGGCCGCCGAGTACAAGGACGACGACACGGGCGTGCATATCGTGCGCATCGGCGTGCTGGCCGAAGCCCTCGCACTGGCGCTCGGCCAGAGCCGGACGTGGTCCGCCATGCTGCGCCGGGCGGCACCGATGCACGACATCGGCAAGATCGGCATTCCCGACGCGATCCTCAAGAAGCCGGGCAGCTTCACGAGCGAGGAACGGGCGGTGATGAACACGCACTCTGCGATCGGCGGCGAGATCCTGGGCCAGTCACGCGTGCCGCTGTTCCAGATGGCCTCCGAGATCGCGCTATCCCATCACGAGCGTTTCGACGGCAACGGCTACCCGAAGCGACTCGCCGACACCGACATTCCGCTGGTCGGCCGCATCGTCGCGGTGGTGGATTTCTTCGACGCGCTGTCGATGGCGCGCTGCTACCGGCCCGCTTTCCCCGACGCCACCGTCCGGGAGATGCTGCTGGCCGAGCGCGGCAAGGCTTTCGACCCCGCGATCGTCGACATGGTGATCGAGCGATGGGAGCCCTTCGTCGCACTGCGCAACCGCGTCACAGCGAGCTGCATCGATTTCCGGGACCTTATCCAGGCCACCCACCAGGAATGGAGCCTCGCATGAAGCACCTGTCCATCGCAGCGGTGGTCCTCGGCGCTGCGGCACTCGTCTCCGGCGGCGCCGGCCACGCCGGACCGGTCGGTGACAAGGTGGCCCGCACCGGCATCGTGCGCGTGTGCATCTGGCCCGACTACTACGGCATCACCTACCGCAACCCGCGCAACCAGTCGCTCACCGGCATCGACGCCGAACTCTCGGTCCAGCTCGCGCAGGACCTGGGCGTGCGGCTCGAACATGTCGACTCGTCGTTCGCCACGCTGGTGCCCGACCTGGAGAACGGCAAGTGCGACGTGGCGATGTTCGCGATCGGCACGCTGCCCCAGCGCCTGGAGAGCCTGCGCTTCACGCGGCCCTATCTGCAGAGCGACATCTATGGCGTCACCACCCGTGGCAGCCGCGTGGTCAGGGGCTGGGAGGACATCGACAAGCCCGGCGTCCAGGTCGGCGTGCAGGCCGGCACCTTCATGGAGCCGGTCATGGCGCAGACGCTCAAGCACGCGCAGATGGTGGTGGTCAGGCCGCCGACGACGCGGGAGCGGGAACTCGAATCGGGCCGGATCGACGTCTTCATGAGCGACTACCCCTACAGCCGCCGGCTTCTGGACAACGCCGACTGGGCCCAGCTCGTCAGCCCTCCCAAGCCCTTTCACGTGCTGCCGTACGCCTATGCCGTGAAGCCCGGCGACGGCGCCTGGCTGCAGACCGTGGACCGTTTCGTCGGGCGCATCCAGGCCGACGGCCGGCTCGAGGCCGCGGCGCGCCGCAACGGCCTCTCCGCCATCGTGGTGCGTTGAAAGCCGACCGCAGCACAGGGGCACGGCCGTGGCCCGCCCACCGCCTGGTCCTCCTGGCGGGCCTGGCGCTGGCGGCGTTCCTGACCCTGGCGTCGGTGGCGATCTTCCTGCAGTTCCGCACCGCCGTCGTCCAGGAGCAGCAGAAGCGCAACGCGCTCTTCGCGCGCGTGCTCGAGGACTTCGTCACGCGAAGCGTCGACACGGCCGCGCTGTCGCTGGCGGGAATCGGGAGCGACCTGAACGTCCCGCTCACGGCCACCAGCGAAGCCATCTCGGCTAACCTGCGCCAGACGCTGGTCAGCCTGCCGCCGCTGCGCTCGCTGGCGGTCGTCCGGGTCGACGGCCTGGTCACCGCCGCGAGCGACGCCGCCGACATCGGGCGTCGGATCGACCTGTCGCGTCTCGGTCCCCTGCCCTCGTCGTCGCGCGACGTCATCGGCAACTACGTGCGCGGCCGGGGACTGGCGGACATCGTCGCCGGTGGCCGCCCCACGAAGGCGCCGGCATCGATCGGCTTCATCCCCCTGATGCATCTCGTGCGCCTGCCGTCGGGCGATGCCATCGTGATCGCGCTGCTGAACCTGGACGGGATCGTCAACCAGATGCGGCTGACCATCGCCGATCCGACCAGCCGCGCGGTCCTGACGAGCTTCGGCGGCCGCATCTACGGCGATACGGCGGACGCGGTGCCCGGCACCGCGCTGGCCGGACATCCGGTGTTCAGGGACTTCCTGCCCCGCATCGAGCACAAGGAATTCCAGGGACCCGGCGTCGACCCCGAGGTGCAGACCGGCGCGTTCCGGGTGTCGAGCGCTTGGCCGCTGGTGGTGATCGTGGAGCGGCCGCTCGACAGCGTGATCTCGACCTGGCTGCAGAGCGTGCGTCCGCAACTGGTCCTCGCGGGTTGCGCCGTGCTGATGCTGGTCGTGCTGACGGTCATCGCATCGCGCAGCCTGAAGGCCCGCGAGGAGGCGCGCCTGAGCCGCGACAAGCTGGTGGCCCGGATCGCCAGCAGCGAGCAGGAACTCAGCATCATCGTGCGCAGCGTGCAGGAGTTCCTGTTCAGGACGGACGAGCGCGGCGTGCTGACGTTCGTCAATGCGCACTGGATGACGGCCACCGGGAGCTCCGCGCAGTCGATCCTGGGCACGCGGCTGGAAGACATCGTCGCGCCCGGGGAACGTCGCGAGGTCAGGACGCTGCTCGAGGCGGAAATGCAATCCGGCGTGCGTACGGCGACGCTGACCTTCTGGGCCGCGACCGCACACCCGAGGCGCGTCGACATCGCGCTCGTGCCGCTCCACGAGGGCGATCGGCCCACCGGCTTCGCCGGCAGCGCCATCGACATCACCGCCCGCGAGGAAGCCGAGGCCCGGCTGGCGGAGCAGCTCGCCTTCATGGCGCAGCTCCAGGACATGACGCCGCTGCCGACGTCGATGCGCGACATGTCCGGCCGGTACGTGGACGTGAACCGCGCGTGGCTGAAGTTCTTCGCGGTCTCCAGGAGCGCCGTCATCGGACGGGGCATGTCCTGCATCGCCAGCGATTCCGAGGTTCGCCCCCACGAGACCCAGGACCGGCGGCTGGACAGCGCGACGCGGCACGTGCAGTACGAGGCGGCCGTCACGCGCGCCGGCGGCGACCGGCGCGACGTCCTGATCGACAAGGTCCTCGTGCCCGGGCGCGACGGCAGACCCCAGGGCATCCTCAGCACGTTCATCGACGTCACCGAGATGCGCGATGCGTCCAGGGCCATGCAGGAGGCCCGCGAGGCGGCCGAGGAAGCGTCGCGCGTGAAGAGCGAATTCATCGCCAACATCAGCCACGAACTGCGCACGCCCCTGCAATCGATCATCGGCTTCTCCGAACTCGGCGTCGGCCGGATGCGCGACGACGCGGTGGCATCGGACATGTTCGGTGCCGTCCTGTCGGCGGGCCAGCGCATGCTCGCGCTGGTCAACGACCTGCTGGACGTCGCCAAGATCGAGAGCGCGGTGGGCACGATCCACCTCGAGCGCACCGACCTGCGGCCGCTGCTGCGCAGCGTCGCGCGCGAACTCGATCCGTTGCTGGAGGCGAAGCAGCTGCGCGTCGACCTCCGGCTGCCGGCGTCGCCGCTGTCGGCCAAGGTCGACCCGTTCCGTTTCCAGCAGGTCGTGCGCAATGTGCTGGCGAACGCGATCCGCTTTTCCCCCGATGGCGCGCCGATCGAGCTGGGCGCCCGGCTCGGGTCCGATCGCAGCGTCCACGTCTGGGTGCGCGACCTCGGCCCCGGCATCCCGCCGGGCGAAGGCGAGCAGATCTTCGATGCCTTCGTGCAGTCGAGCAAGACCAGGGACGGCGCCGGGGGCACGGGCCTGGGACTGGCGATCTGCCGGAAGATACTCGACGCGCACCGCGGCACGATCAGCGCACGCAACCACCCGGGCGGCGGCGCCTGCTTCGACGTGCTGCTGCCGCCGAACGATTTCACGGACACGATGCCGGGCGTGCTCTCGGAGCTTGTCTGAACCGGCGGTGCCCGGGCCTCACCGCGCCTACATGTTGTCGATCATCACCTTGCCGAAGCCCGAACAGCTCACCTGCGTCGCGCCTTCCATCATCCGCGCGAAATCGTAGGTCACCCGCTTGCTCGCGATCGACTTCTCGATCGAGGCGATGATCAGGTCGGCCGCTTCGGTCCAGCCGATGTGGCGCAGCATCATCTCCGCCGAGAGGATCTCGGAGCCCGGGTTCACGTAGTCCTTGCCGGCGTACTTCGGCGCGGTGCCGTGGGTGGCCTCGAACATCGCGACGGTGTCGCTCAGGTTCCCTCCCGGTGCGATGCCGATGCCGCCGACCTGGGCCGACAGTGCGTCGGAGACATAGTCGCCGTTCAGGTTCAGCGTCGCGACGACCGAATACTCGACCGGGCGCAGCAGGATCTGCTGCAGGAACGCATCGGTGTTGCTGTCCTTCAGGGTGATCTCCCGGCCCGACTTCGGATTCGCGAGCTTCATCCACGGACCGCCGTCGATCAGCTCGGCGCCGAATTCCCTGGCGGCGAGTCCGTAGGCCCAGTCGCGAAAGCTGCCTTCGGTGTATTTCATGATGTTGCCCTTGTGGACGACGGTCACGCTGGGCTTGTCGTTGTCGATCGC
>JAKONL010000598.1 GCA_022701965.1 Burkholderiaceae bacterium
AGGAGGTCGTCGCCAACCCGGCCGTGGCGGTCGAATCGGTCAAGGCGCGCGACGGCATCGTCGACGCGAAACTCGAGACGCGCCGCCTCCAGCTCGCGATCGACACCGTGATCAACAGCGCCGATGCCCGCGCCGAAGGCTTCGGCGCAGTGAACGCGGGGCGCCTCTCGCTGATGGCCTCGCAGGTGTCCGACGCGTTCGCGACCAAGACGCGCGTGAGCCCCGAGGCGGTCTGGACCGCCGCCCTGCTGCCGCCCGCTTCGGAACTCGCCGTGCTGAGGAAGTGATGGCCGGCGCATCCCGCACGGCGGAGAGCGACCGCGACGACTTCGTCGACTTCCAGGACGTCTGGCTGGCCTACAACGAGCAGCTTCTGCGAGAGAACCACTTCGCGGTCGAGGCGATCGACCTGAAGGTGAAGCGCGGCGAGTTCATCGCCATCGTCGGGCCGTCGGGCTGCGGCAAGTCGACCTTCATGAAGCTCACGACCGGCCTGAAGATGCCCTCGATGGGCCGCATCCGCATCGACGGCCAGCCGGTGACCGGGCCGCTCAAGATCTCGGGGATGGCGTTCCAGGCGCCGTCGCTGCTGCCGTGGCGCACCACGGTCGACAACGTGCTGCTGCCGCTGGAGATCGTCGAGCCCTACCGTTCGAGCTTCAAGGCCAGGCGCAAGGAATATGTCGAGCGCGCGCGCAAGCTGCTGCAGAAGGTGGGCCTGGCCGGCTACGAGGACAAGTTCCCGTGGCAGCTCTCGGGCGGCATGCAGCAGCGCGCGAGCATCTGCCGCGCGCTGATCCACGAGCCCAAGATGCTGCTGCTCGACGAGCCTTTCGGCGCGCTCGACGCCTTCACGCGCGAGGAGCTCTGGTGCATCCTGCGCGACCTCTGGACCGAGCAGCGCTTCAACGTGATCCTGGTCACGCACGACCTGCGCGAGAGCGTCTTCCTGGCCGACACGGTCTACGTGATGAGCAAGTCGCCGGGCCGCTTCGTCGTCCGGCGCGAGATCGACCTGCCGCGACCGCGCGAGCTCGAGCTGACCTACACCAAGGAGTTCACCGACATCGTGCTCGAACTGCGCGGCCATATCGGCGCCATCCGCAACACCGGCATCGGCGCGGCGCAGACGGCCGCAGCCGCGGGAGCATCGGCATGAGGAACAGCAGACAGATCGAGCGCTGGTCGCCCTGGATCCTGCTGGTCGCGGTGCTCGTGGGATGGCAGGTGGTCTGCGACGGCTTCGGCATCTCGGAATTCATCTTCCCGAGTCCGATGCGCATCTGGACGCAGTTCTGGGAATTCAAGGCCGTCATCGCCGGCCACGCATGGCGCACCTTCTGGGTGACGATGGCCGGCTTCGGTCTGGCGATCGTCGTCGGCGTGCTGCTGGGCTTCGTGGTCGGCAGTTCGCGGCTGGCCTACGCGGCCATGTATCCGCTGATGACCGCGTTCAACGCGCTGCCCAAGGCGGCCTTCGTGCCGATCCTGGTGGTGTGGTTCGGCATCGGCGCGGGGCCGGCGATCCTCACCGCGTTCCTGATCAGCTTCTTCCCGATCATGGTCAACATCGCGACCGGCCTGGCCACGCTGGAGCCCGAGCTGGAGGACGTGCTGCGCGTGCTCGGCGCCAGGCGCTGGGACGTGCTGACGAAGATCGGCCTGCCGCGATCGATGCCCTACTTCTTCGCCTCGCTCAAGGTCGCGATCACGCTGGCCTTCGTCGGCACCACCGTCTCGGAGATGACGGCCGCCAACGAAGGCATCGGCTACCTGCTGATCTCGGCCGGCTCGGCGATGCAGATGGGCCTGGCCTTCGCGGGGCTGATGACGGTGGGCGCGATGGCGATGCTGATGTACGAACTCTTCAGCCTGATCGAGAAGCACACGACCGGCTGGGCGCACCGCGGCTCGCAGGGCGAATAGGACAGCCCGGGCGCCGATGGTTAAAGTGGCCGGCTCCCCGGCCTCCGCTCCGCCCCCATGACCCACCGCCAGTCCCGCCGCAAGCTCATCGTCGTCGTGCTGCTCTTCCTCGCGGTGGGCGGCGCGGCGATCCGGCATTTCGTCGCGCCGCCGTCCACGCTGCGCGACATCGGCACGCTGATGCTGCTGCTGTGGATTCCGGTGATCGGCAACGTGGTGGCCTGGTTCTTCGGCAAGGCGCGCATGGCTCGGCAGGCCGCGAAGGCGGCGCGTTCGACCGAAGCCTCTCCACTCGCTCCGCCACCGGTCGCGACCGCCACCGGCCCTTTCGCGGCAGACCTGCTCGTCGAATTCACCCTGCGCCCGGCGTCGATTCCCGCCGAGGACCGGCCGATCGCCGAGGGCGAGCACCAGTGCGCGTTCGTGGTCGGCAACGAAGGCTTCTCCGTGCGCTGGCAGGTGCCGGCGGGCAGGTCGTTCCTGCGCGGCACGCTCCAGGTGCTCGAAGCGCAGTTCCTGTCGCCGGCCGTCGCGCTGCCGAAGTTCGCACCCGGCACGCCGTTTCGCATGCTCGTGGGCGATGCGTTCATCGGCGACGGCAAGGTGCGCGACGTGCGGGCAGCTGCGGTCAGCCCACCGTAGCCACCGCCGGCTCGGCGGCGATCGGCACCGTGCGCATGCCGCGGTGCACCTCGCTCTCGCCGTGGCGCGCGAGCAGCTGCATCAGGTGCCTGCGGATCATGATGCCCGGCTTGTCGGACTCCATCGAGTACTCGACGCCGCGCCGGCGCGTGTCGACCAGCGCGTCGGGATCGGTCGACTCCAGGATGTCCTTGTCCTCGCGGGTCACCGCCTCGTCGAAGTCGATCAGCATCCGCGCCGGGCAGTCGGCCTCGGTGTCGTTGCGGAACAGCCACTGGCACAGCTGCATGCGGCCGTCGTCGATCGGCGTGAAGCAGTTGATGATGATGTGGCGGATGCCCGAGGGGTACTCGATGTCGAGCCGGCGCGAGAACGGCAGGAAGTAGGCGTTGCGCATGTGGCGCGTGGTGATCGGGTCGGTCACGCCGCTGATCGCGTGGAACCGGGCCGGGTTGGCCGCATCGATGACGGTCTCCGCGTAGAAGCCGTTGTCGCGCTCGACGAACTCGTATTTGCTCGGCTTGGGCCTGTCGGCCACGCCGAAGGTGGCGCGGTGCACGAAGCTGAAGTGCGAGTTGTCGAAGGAGTTTTCCAGCGCGCGCATCGGGCTGGTCTGCCATTCCTCGTAGAACTGGAAGATCGTGCGGTAGCCCGGGTCGGCGAACTCGGGAATCTCCGGGATGTCGGCGACGGGCTCCTCCAGCGCGACCCAGGCATAGCCGTAGCGTTCGGTGCAGCGGTAGGCCGTGGTGCGGTAGTCGGGCGGGATCGCGCGCTCGGGCTCGTACTGCGGGATGCGGATCACGCGGCCCTCGCGGTCGTAGGTCCAGCCGTGGTAGCCGCACTGGATCGCGCCGTGGCCGCAGGCCTGCCCTTGCGCGTCGACGCACCAGCCTTTGGACAGCTTCGCGGTGCGGTGGCAGCAGCGGTCGCGCAGCGCGGCGGGCTCGCCGTCGGCATCGATGAACAGGACGATGTCCTCGCCGAGCAGCCGGAACGGCTTCGGCCCTTCGGCCAGGGAGGCGATCGGCATGACGGCATGCCAGAACTTGCGGAAGACGGGTTGTCGGGTGACGAGCATGCGTCGACTCCTTCGGGTTGCGTGAACGGACACAAACATGAAAGAGCAATTTCCCGCCACGGCGGCACGGCCGGGCTGAACGCTTCTACTCTGCCCCGACCGCAAGCAATTTGCGGACCCGCGCGAGTCCCGCGGACAGGCTCTGGCATGCGTCGTGCTTCGACAGCGGCAAGAGTAGAAGCGTTCAGCAGCGCACGCACCGCCCCGGTGCGCTGCCCGGAAATTGCTCTTGAAGCGCCTGCCTCGCCCGTGGCCGGCTCCGTTCAAGAACTTCCGATTTCCAGAGCACCGCCCATGCAACGCCGCACCTTCCTCGCCTCCTCCACCG
The DNA here is from genome assembly GCA_022701965.1 of Burkholderiaceae bacterium. Next base: position 3,978 of record JAKONL010000598.1, read on the forward strand.
CCGTCGCGGCGGCCGTCGCCGCACCGGCGCTCCTCGCGCAGTCCGGCAGGCCCGTGCCGCTCAAGTTCACGCTCGACTTCCGCATCAACGGCCAGACCGCGCCGTTCTTCCTCGCGCTGGCCAAGGGCTACTACCGCGACGAGGGCCTCGACGTCAGCATCGACACCGGCGCCGGCTCGGTCGCCTCGATCACGCGCATCGCCAGCGGCGTCTACCAGCTCGGGCTCGGCGACATCAGCTCGCTGGTCGAATTCAACGTGCAGAACCCCGGCACGCCGCTGGTGCAGGCGGTCTACCAGTACTACAACCGCGCGCCCTTCGTGATCATCGGCCGCAGGGACCGCGGCGTGACCGGCGACTTCGCGAGCCTGCAGGGCAAGAAGGTGGCGGCCGCGGCCGTCGAGGCGACCCGCCGCGCCTGGCCGATGGTGGCGCGCAAGAAGGGCATGAAGCCCGATGCGTTCCAGTGGCAGACCACCGACTTCAGCGCGCGCGACAACGTGATGGTGCGCGGCGACGTCGATGCCGCGACCTACTTCCACGACTCGGCCGTGTCGCTCTTCGCCCGCATGAAGACGGACGAGCTCTCGGTGCTCAGGTACTCGGACGCGGGCGTCGACCTCTACGGCAACGCGATCCTCGCGAGCAGCAACCTGATCGCGCAGAACCCGGCCGTGGTCGCAGCCTTCCTGCGCGCGAGCAACCGCGCGCTCGTCGAGACCTTCGCCGACCCCGGCCCGTCGATCGCGGCCATGCGCCAGCGCGAGCCGATCCTCGACGAGAAGATCGAGCGCGAGCGCTGGGGCATCACCGCACAATACGTCGGCGCCGCCGACACCCGCTCGCACGGCCTGGGCGACATCAGGAAGCTCCTGCTGGAGCGCCAGGTCGACGAAGTGGTCGACGTGTTCGGGCTCAAGAGCAGGCCGTCGGCCGACGCGATATTCAACACCTCCCTGCTGCCGCCGCGCAGCGAACGCATGATCAAGGCATGACGACAGCCACCAGAAACCACCTCCCCGTCGAAGAGGCGCTCGACGAGACCGACGGCCGCTACCTGCGCAAGGCGATCTACTGGTCGCACGCGGCCGCGCGGCGCGGCAACCGGCCCTTCGGCGCCATCGTCGTCTCGGCAGAGGGCGAAGTCCTGTCCGAGGCCTACAACAACACCTTCGAGACCGGCGACTGTACCGGCCACGCCGAGATGGGCGCGATCCGCGCGCTGGCCGCACGCCGCCCCAGCCGCGAGGCGCTGGCCGGCGCGACGCTGTATTCGTCGGGCGAGCCCTGCGTGATGTGCGCCGGCGCGATCTTCTGGTCGAACATCGGCCGCGTGGTATTCGGCATCGACGCCGAACGCCTGCGCGTGTTCCGCGGCGAGCGGCAGGACCAACGCGACGCCGAGCTCTCGTGCCGCGACGTGTTCCGCGCCTCGCCGCATCCGATCGAGTGCATCGGCCCGGCGCTGATCGACGAGGCCTCCGCCCCGCACGAAGGCGCCTGGAAAGACTGATGCCATGGCACGCGAGACTCGCGCTCGACTACAGCACCGAGCGTGAACGAACCGTCGCGCGCTTCCGCCACGACGGCCCGCTGCGCATCCTGCAGAGCCTGTATCCGGAAGGCGATGCGGTCTGCCACAACGTGCTGGTGCATCCGCCGGGCGGGCTGGTCGGCGGCGATACGCTCGACATCGACATCACCGCCGCCGTCGGCAGCCACGGGCTGGTCACGACGCCGGGCGCGACGCGCTTCTACCGCTCGGACGGCGACCTCGCGGTGCAGCGCACGAGCCTGCGCCTGGACACCGGCGCACGGCTCGAATGGCTGCCGCTGGAG
>JAKONL010000348.1 GCA_022701965.1 Burkholderiaceae bacterium
TGCCCAACGTCGGTAAATCCACCCTTTTCAACGCGCTGACCAAGGCCGGCATCGCGGCGGAGAACTATCCGTTCTGCACCATCGAGCCGAACGTCGGCGTGGTCGAGGTGCCCGATCCGCGCCTCGCCGCGCTGAGCGACATCGTGCAGCCGGAGCGCATCGTGCCGGCCATCGTCGAGTTCGTCGACATCGCCGGCCTCGTGGCCGGTGCCAGCACGGGCGAGGGCCTGGGCAACAAGTTCCTCGCGCACATCCGCGAGACGGACGCGACGGTGAACGTCGTGCGCTGCTTCGAGGACGACAACGTGATCCACGTCGCCGGCAAGGTCGACCCGATCTCCGACATCGAGGTGATCCAGACCGAGCTGTGCCTGGCCGACCTGGCCACGGTCGAGAAGGCGCTGCACCGCCACGGCAAGACCGCGCGCTCGGGCGACAAGGAGTCGATCAAGTTCGTCGCGCTGCTGGAGAAGTGCCAGGCCGCGTTGAACGAGAACATCCCCGTGCGGGCGCTGGAGTTCGGCAAGGACGACCTGCCGCTGATCGCGAGCTTCACGCTGATCACCGCCAAGCCGGCGATGTTCGTCGCCAACGTGGCCGAGGACGGGTTCGAGAACAACCCGTTCCTCGATCGGCTAACGGAATATGCGAAGAAGCAGGGCGCCCCGGTGGTGGCCATCTGCGCCAAGATCGAGGCCGAGCTCTCCGAGATGGACGACGAGGACAAGACCATGTTCCTCGCCGAGATCGGCCAGGACGAACCCGGCCTGAACCGCCTGATCCGCTCGGCCTACAGGCTGCTGGGCCTGCAGACGTACTTCACCGCCGGCGTGAAGGAAGTGCGTGCCTGGACCATCCACGTCGGCGACACCGGCCCGCAGGCGGCCGGCGTGATCCACACCGATTTCGAGAAGGGCTACATCCGCGCCCAGACTATCGCGTACGCCGACTTCATCGCCTTCAAGGGCGAGCAGGGCGCCAAGGACGCGGGGAAGATGCGGGCCGAAGGCAAGGACTACGTCGTCAAGGACGGCGACGTGATGAACTTCCTGTTCAGTTCGTAGCAGCGGCAGCCGATGCGCTGCGCGCGAGCGCCGCGTGGCGGCGGCCGACGTCGGCGCGATCGGACAGGTTTCCGATGTCGCGCTGCGCATCGGCCCAGATCAGGTCGGCGTGCCGCAGCAGGGCTTCCCGTCGCCCACCGTCGCCTTCGCGCGCGATCACGGCAGCCAGTACGTCGAGCATCCGGACGATCACCGCGGTGCCGCCGGACGCGTGCTGACGAATCATGTGGAACATGACGTCGACCAGGTTGCCGTAGTCAGCATTCGGAACGACGAGCACCACCGCTGCGTCGCGCAGCGTCACGCCGTTCGGCAGCTGCTTTCCGGCCAGGTCGCACAGCGCGGCGCCCAACCGGTCCAGCACGCCGATGGCGGTCTGCGGATCGTTGATGCCCGAGGACATCGCCCGGACACCCACTTCGACCAGCTGCCGCACCGCGTGTTCGGCATCTCCAGCGCTGCCGCGGGTGGGACCGAGCGCGGTGGCCTTGCGAATCGCCGCCTCGGTGCCCGCCACTTCGACGGACATCAGGGCGATCGGCGCGCCGGGAAAGACATAGTCGCCCCGGCGGGCGAGCAGTTTGATCGCCGTGCCATGGGCGGCAGCCCAGTCGGCGAGGCCCGGTTCGTCGATCTGCTGCAGATAGCCGCGCCGCGCATCGACGACGGGTATCGCATCGGCCCAGAATCCGGCGGCGGGCGGCGCGGCCTGCACCGCGTCGGTGACCGTGGCCTGCATGGCGATGCGGACATCCTCGCTCACCAGCTCGACCACCGTGTCGACGTTGATGCGGTTGGCCATGTGGGCGACGAAGTACACGAGCGTCGCCACGCAGGCGAACGCCAGCAGGATGCCCACGCTCAGCGCGAGATGCGGCGTGAAGGCGCCTTCCTCCTGCGTGCGCACGCTGCGAAGCACCATCAGCGCATAGGAAAACGTCCCGAGGAACGCTCCGAGCGTGAACTGCACGCCGCGATCGCGCGTGAAATTCTTCAGCAGGCGCGGTCCCATCTGTCCGGCCGCGAGCGACAGGGCGGCGATGGTGATGGAGAACACGGTGCCCGCGACGCCGATGGTCGACGAGGCGATGGCACCCAGCAGGGTGCGTGCGCCGGTGCCGCCGCCGTCGTAGAGCCAGGCGCTCTCGTCCAGCCAGTGCGGAAGATGCCCGTTCCTGTCGATCACCACCAGGGCGACCGCCAGCAGGATTGCGGCAAGGACCATGGCGCCCGGCACGAGCCAGAAACTGTCGTCCAGCTGGCCGGCGAACCTGCGGAGTCGGGCGGTCATGGCGGTCGGTCAGTTCGGCCAGAGGTACAGCAGCGCCACCGTCATGCACACGTAGCGCGCGCACTTGCCGATCGCCATGTAGCCCACGCACGGCCAGAACGGCAGCTTGAGCCATCCGGCGACCGCGCACAGCGGGTCGCCCACGAGCGGCAGCCAGCTGAGCAGACAGGCCTTCGGCCCGAGCTTCTCGAGCCATTCGAGCACGCGCATGTGGTGCTTCGAGTGCGAGTACTTGTCCGCCACCCGGTGCGCGCCGTAGCCCATCCACCAGGTGACCATGCCGCCGAGCGTGTTGGCGATGGTCGCGACCGCGATGGCTTCCCAGAACAGCTCCGGATTGAGCTTGAGCAGTCCGAACAGGATCGGCTCCGATCCCACCGGTATCAGCGTCGCCGATACGAAGGCCGCGATGAAGAGCGTGGAAAGCCCGTATTGGGGAAGCGCGAGCAGCGCAAGGAAAGATTCGAGCCAGGCTTCCATAGATGCGTTTCAGTATAGGGAACGCACTTGCGGACCCGGCGTGGGAGAACGCGCCGCAGCGCCGGCGCGGCGTTCCGCCACGGGGCCCGTACCTCCACCGTTTCAGTCACTGAAATCCGGGCTCGCTACAATCGTGCCTCATTTTTCAGCAGCCGAGTGCCGTCCGACGGCGCCTGCCGCATCCTCTCCTCGACCCATGCACATCGGCCCCCACGCGCTGGAACACCGGCTTTTCGTCGCGCCCATGGCCGGCGTGACGGACCGGCCGTTCCGCATGCTGTGCCG